>JAAAOZ010000071.1 GCA_009908585.1 Chloroflexota bacterium | reverse complement strand
CGTCCAGAATGATCACATCCGCGCCCAGGGCCAGCAGGCGCACGATCTCCAGTTGTTGGCGTTCTCCCACCGTCATCCGTTCCACCGGCGTGTAGGGATCGATGAAAAAGTCGAACTGCGCGGCGATCTCGCGCATCATCCGCCGCGCTTCGGCGCGCTTGGGTCGCAAGCGGCTGCTGAATCCTAGCAGGAAGTTGTCCAGCGCCGTCATCGGCGGGAAATCGAGCGGGTCTTGGTGCAGCATGCCAATCCCGGCCTGGATCGCTTCGGCGGGCGAGCGGAACGTCACCCCCTGGTCATCTAAGCGGATCTCGCCCGCATCGGGCGCCTGGTAGCCGGAGAGGATCTTCATCAGCGTGGTCTTGCCGGCGCCGTTTTCGCCCAGCAGGCCGTGGATGCGCCCCGGCGTGAGCGTCATATCCACGCCGTCGTTGGCCCGCACCGGTCCGAAGGATTTATGGATGTTGTGGAGGTCTACGTGCATAAATTAGGCCTTAACCTTGCGGAGGTGATAATATCGAATCTGAAATTTCTTTGACGTGACGAGAAGTTTTTGAATAGCGGCGTATTTGAACAGGGAACCCTTGCGAAGGTTGCAGGAGCTTTGGTCAACAGATTAACTTACTCGCTGCGTCTAATACGGACTGTTTGAGGTCACTGGTGCAACCTTCGCAAGGGGCAGCTATAAATTACTGGCTGGTGCCTTCCATGCCTTCCAAGAGTTGGGGCGAGTTCCAGATTTCATCCTCGGTGGCGACTTCACCATCGGCGAGCCATGGCGTGCCATCCTGCCAATTCAGCGGGCCGATGAACAGCCCTTCCCAGCGATTTTCGGCCAGATGATTGATGTATTCATCCAAAATCTCGAGATCCTCCTCCGACGCTGCCGGGCCGAAGATATAGCCCGCGCCGGTGGTCTCCAGGTTGTTGATGTCGTCCCAATCGGGGCCTTCCCAAACCCAATCTTGCTCCCACGCGCCCTCGATCACGTCCGTGACGATGTCTAAGTAGCCCGGCCCCCAGTTGAAATAGGGGACGCCCAGACAAACGGCCGGTGCCTGATCGCAGGCGTTGCGATAATCGTAGGGGATGTTAAGCACGGCTTCGCCTTGATCCGCGCGCTGTTTGGTGACGACGATACCTTCCGTGGTGTCGATGCCGGAGAGCAGGACATCCACGCCGGAGTTGAAGAGGTCGTTGGCGACCTCGGTGGGATCTAGCGTCACGCCGGGGATGTTGAACCAGAAGCCGATCCAGGTGACGGTGAATTGGATATCATCGGGATTTTTGCCGCGATACTCTTCGTAGCAATGGCGTGCGCCGAGATAGGCCGAATTGACCAAGCGGCGCGTCTCGTTGTTGATGAGCGGTCCCAGATAGCCGATTTGCCCGGTCTCTGTGCGGAGCGCGGCGTGACATCCGGCCACCGCCTTCATATACTCCATCTTAGTCATATAGTTGCCGACGTTGGATGGGGCCGTGCCGTACTTGGCGTGATCGCCGGAGATATTGATGAAGGGGATGTCGGGATATTTTTGCGCGACGACGTCGGTGTCGTCCTGGAAATCATCAGAGGTTGTGAAGATGAGCTGTGCGCCCTGGCTGATCATGTCATCGATGACCTGCTCCATCGTGGTTTCAGGGCGGTCGGCGGAGTTCATTTTGTCGATGTAGACCATCTCCGCGCCTTCGATCTGCTCCTCGATGTACTTACCGCCCTCATAATGAGCTTGACTCCAACCATGATCGTTGTAGGGGCCGACCATAACGACGCCAAATTTGAAATCCTCCGGGGCTTGCGGCGCCTGTGCGCCACAGGCGCTCAACACAGGGAGCAGCACGAGGATTGAGAGCAGCATAACCAACCTAAATCGCTTCTGTGACATCGGTACCTCCTCCTATCTTAAACTATGTTTGGACTAGAAAAACTACCATCTCAGGTGATGGAGGGGAAGATAACTTTCAAAGAAGTTATCTTCCCTTGCTTTCATAGTGTAGCATAAGCTGGGCGGGTGACAATGGGCGTTCATTTTCAGGATGGAGGATCAAGGCATCCTCGCGCTGTGCGGCTTGTTTTTTACCTCGCCCTGCGCTATACTTTTCTCGCCTTTGTTGATGTGCCCTTGATGGCGTTGAATGGTTCATATTTAGGAGATCATTGTGAAGCGGAAACATCTCTGGCTCGTCGATCTCTTGTTAGTAGTATCTTTCTTGATTTCGCGCCCTATGCCCGCTCGTACTCAGGACGAGCGCTTGGTGTTGGCGCTCTACTATGCGTGGTTCGATTGGTCCACGTGGGAGGAATCGCTCCCGGATAAGCCGTTGCAGCCTTATCTTTCATCGGCGGCGATTGATCGCCACGTGCAGGAAGCGCAGCGCGCCGGAATCGATGCGCTGGTGCTCGCCTGGTATGGCCCCAGCATGGAGAATAATCCCACCGAGCCGAACTTTCGCGCTCTGCTGGACGAGGCGCGCAGTTACGAGACGTACGCGGCGATCTCCGTGGATCTGGGGGCGCCGAATTTCCTCCAGACGACGGTGGCAGTGCAAGACGCGCTCAAAGTCCTGCGTGATCAACACGCGAGACATTCGGCTTATCTCCGCGTGGATGGAAAGCCGGTTATTTTCTTCTGGCGGCAGGAGATTTTTTCCGTCAATAGCTGGAAGGCCATTCGTAATGAGGTCGATCCCAATCGGCAGATGATCTGGATCGCAGAAGGGGCCAATCTGGACTATCTGGCGGCCTTCGATGGTTTGTATCTCTACAGCGTGGCGTGGTCGGATGAGCCGGATTCGGTGCTGGTTCGCTGGGGGAACGAAGTCCGTGCGTGGAATCAAGCGCACGACACCTTCCGCTACTGGATCGCAACAGTGATGCCCGGCTACAACGACTTGGTGACGGGGCGCTCCGATGCGTTCGTGCGCGCCCGCGACGGCGGGGATTTCTATCGCACCTGTTGGGGAGGTGCGATCAGGAGTGAGGCGGATTGGGTGGTGATCACGAGCTTCAACGAGTGGATGGAGGGCACCTACATTGAGCCGTCGGTCAATTATGGGGATGCGTATCTCGATCTGACCTCGGAGTTGGCGGCGGACTATCGGAGCGCCGATTTTATGCCGGCGCCCACCGCGACGCCCGTGCTGACGCCGACGACCACGCCTGTGCTGACACCGACGGCGACGCCCGTGATCACGCCAACGGCGACGCCCGTCATCACGCCGACGGCCACGCCCTACATCACGCCGACGGCCACGCCGATCCCCACGGAGACGCCGATTCGATTCTCGACGCCGACGTTGACCCCCACGCCGACCTTTCCTCCGACAGCGGTTTTACCGCCCGCTCCCACCCACGCTTATGCTACCATCACACCCACTTCCCCTCCTAAACGCCCGATGATGCCGGTTGAGGGCACCACTCCCAAAGGATGCGCGATTCTCCCGGCGCTTTTACCCTTGCTTGTGGCAGGGGTGATCAACTTCAAGCGGAGATGAACGCTCTGCGATTGCTGATATGAAAAAGCGGCCTGAGTTAGACTTAGGCCGCTTTTTGCGTCGTTCTTGATGAGATCCTTGCTATATCCAACTCCGCTCCCAACCGATGCTAATCGGGAGCGTGTCAAAGTGTTGAATACTACTCAGCCACCGAAGATCAACTGTTCTAACTGGCTGATATCCGCTTGGGCGACATCGGGAAATCGCAATCCACCCTTGACCTGTGCCCCTTCCTCTAAAAACTCATAGCCGCCCATGCTCAACATCACATCACGTGAGCCGGTGATCGCTTGGAAGAGTCCCCAAATTGGATTGCGAGAGAAGTTGGTGTCGAGGACTTGAATTTTGCCCCGTTTCAGGTAGATTGCATCGGCGAAACCTCTCCGTTGAGGATCGGGGGTGATGAGGATGATGCGCTTGTCGGTCAGGATGAATTGCCATTGACGGTAGGCTATCCAGCCGTCAATGGACTCGAAGATTAGGAAGACGGAGAGGATGAACCCCGCCATGGCAATCATGTCGCCCGTGTCACTGTTGGCATCTGCCACGGCAATAAATCCAACCAGGGTGAAGACAAAGAGAATGGCTCCCATTCCCCCCAAGATCTGGGGCACTTGTTTACGATAGGGATGCATTCCTATCACCCGCTCCACGGTTTCTCCCTCCAGGTAGTGCGGCTTGGGGAAGAAGCTTTCGGTGAAAGGGCGAAGTAGCCTATCGTAGAGCTTGGATAGGCGCTTCAATATACCCTGAGCGGTTATTTTACGCTCGGTTTTGGGATCGGACGTCTGTGTTTCACTCACTGGGTCGGTATAATGAGTTCTTGCCCGATCTGGATCCTGTCGCCTTCAAGGTTGTTGCGCTCTCTGATGGCATCCATCTCGACGCCATAGCGTTGGCTGAGGCTGAACAAAGTCTCCCCAGACTGGACGACATGCGTCGTCCCTCCCGCTGATTGCCCAGAGATAGCGCCGCTTTCCCCGCTTTGAGGAACAGGCGTGGGCGTGGGGATGACGCCGGTGCCAGGTGATTCTACCGGCGTTGGCTCCACGGTGACCTCTGAGACGGTCGAAGGGGCGCTCATTGCATCATTCCATAGCTGACGTCCGACGTCCTGCAGGACCTCCATTTGTTCAGAATCTTGCGTGTTCCTCACCAAGCTGACCGACCACCAGGGCAGGAACATCGTGGTAATCCACAAGACCAGAAGAAGGGTGAGGATAACTCCCACAAAGTATGCGAAAAGCTTTCCTATATTTTCAGAGAGAAGATCCTCCTTGAAAATCAGCCAGAATGCCCAGACTACGGCCAAGACGACAAAGAATAGAGGTACTAAAGCTCCAGCATTCATATCGATTCTCCTTTCAGCCAATTAAAAAGTTCAGGTCAATCATCCATTTATCCAGTGGGCGGACACATGCCCATTGGAATAAAACTTAACGGATCCACGAATCCAGCTTCGACTTTGTCGTAGATGGCGTAGTGGATATTAGCGGTGTGACGGCCGGCCCCGCTGATCGCGCCAATCGGCGTCTCCGATGTCACCGTCCCCTCCGCGTGGGTATAGGAACGTAAGCCCGTGATCCAGACGATCCACTCTTCGTTTTCGATTTGAATGGCTAAGTGTCCGAACTCGTCCGTGTAGCGCTTGAGATAGCCCGACATCGGCGCCAAGACGATGGATGCTTTCGGCGGCGTCAGATCCATGCCGGGAAGCAATCCGCAGGAGAGAGAGCCGCTTTCCTCCGGCGGCACCAACAGCGGGCTGACGGAAGGCCGGAGTGTTGGATCACCGTCGTCGTGGGGCGCGATCAAGCAATCGTCCACGACCGGCTGGCGACACGTTCGTTGTCCGCCCGGCGCGATCTCTCGCCCATTGATGGAAATATCGGTGGTCCTTATCCAGGCCTTGTCAATCAACTCTTGGCTCAACATCGTCGGCGCCAAGAGGACGGGCGGCGCCATGGGTGTGCTGCGCTGGGCTAGTTGCATTTGAATGCTGAGATGGACCGGCCAAGCGCCTAAGGCGCTGAGTTGGTAAGTTTGCCCTCCCACATCTGTCAGGATCATGTCCTGATGCGCGGCATCGTAGCCATTCATCACATAGGCGGATGCATCTGGATCTTGTTGCGTCTTGGGGCCTGCGTTGTACCGAAGATAACAGCGTTGTAAGATGCTGGGATTATTAGTAGTGTAGCTTACCTCCGGACAGTACGATTTAAAGGTGCGGGCGCCTAACAACAATTGATAGGAAATTTCCCAAGTGCCAATCGGGCCGGTGGGGAAACAAGGCAATTCGCCGGAGTTGATGGCGGTGTGCAGCCCCATAATGCCTTCGCAATTGCCTGGATTTTCGGATTTGAGACCATTTTCTTTATACCACAGGACCAACGGGACGACAGGCGGAATATCCTCTTGATAAGCGATGATCTGGGAGACGCTGGACCACTTTTCGATTTTTTGCTGTTGCTCTGAAGTGAATTCATATCGACTGCGCCAGATGGCTTGGCTTCCAATGCCTATCGTCAGCGGCAGACTGATAAACAGGATGGTGTCCGTGGCACCACGCAATAAGGCTCGCAATAACACTCGTGCCTGGATTTGAAAGAATGGCACGATGTAAACCTGGAGCCAATCTATCAGCCAACGCGGTAAAAGACTCGCAACTCCTTCCATTCTAACTATGATTATATCTAATATTACTAGGAATTACAAATTTTGGCAATCTAGGTGTCACAATCCCAAAAAGTGATGGGGCGCTGGCCTACGGGACGGATAGCTCGTTCTTTCCGAAAAGTGGGAAAGGCCTGCTTGCCCATGCGCTTCGCTGTGGTATAGTGATGGGGATGTTATGGATTGAGTTCTAGGGTTCTAGGGGAAGGAGTTGACATGCTCAAGAGTCATTCGTGTGGAGAGTTGCGCGCCGAACACGCGGGCAAGGACGTGACGTTGGCCGGATGGGTAAATCGTCGCCGGGATCACGGCGGCGTGATTTTCATCGCGCTGCGCGACCGGGATGGGTTGACGCAGGTGATCGCCAGCCCGGATATCGCCTCGGAGGCGCACGAGGTGGCCTCGGAGGTGCGCGGCGAGTACGTGGTGCAGGTGCGCGGTCGCGTGCGGAAGCGTCCGGAGGATCAGATCAACCCCGATTGGCCGTCGGGCGAGATCGAGGTGGCGGCCCACGAGGCGAAGATCCTCAATACTTCACAGACGCCGCCCTTCTACATCTACGAGCACGAGGACGCGACCACGGACGAGGCGCTGCGCCTGCGCTATCGCTACTTGGATCTGCGCCGCGCGCGGATGCAGCGGAATTTAGCTCTGCGCCATGCCGTCGTCAAGTTCATGCGGGATTATCTCAGCGAATATGGATTCTTGGAAATCGAAACGCCGTATCTCTTTAAGTCGACGCCGGAGGGCGCGCGCGACTACCTGGTGCCCAGCCGCGTGCATCCGGGTAAATTCTACGCCCTGCCGCAATCCCCACAGCAGCTCAAGCAATTGCTGATGGTGGCTGGCTTTGAGCGCTACTTCCAGATCGCGCGCTGCTTCCGCGATGAGGATCAACGCGGGGATCGCCAACCGGAGTTCACGCAGTTGGATCTGGAGATGTCCTTCGTGCATCGCGACGACGTACTCGACATCATCGAGGATATGATGACGAAGATGCTCGCTGTCGTCGCCCCGGAGAAGCGCTGCGTTACGCCTTTTCCCCGGCTCTCGTATGCGGAGGCTCTGGCGCGCTTCGGCACGGACAAGCCCGATCTGCGCTTTGGGATGGAGTTGGTCGATATCACCGAGAGTGTGCGCGAGAGCAAGTTCCGCGTCTTCAGCGGCGCCGTCAAATCGGGCGGGGAGGTCAAGGCCATCTGCGCGCCGGGATGCGCGGACTATTCGCGCCGCGAAATCGACGAATTGACGGACGTCGCCAAACAGAACGGCGCGAAGGGCCTGGTCACGCTGGCCTATCGCGAGGCCGAGGTGCATGGCCCCACGGTGAAGTTTCTCTCCGAAGAGGAGTTATCGGCCATTCGCGAGGAGGTCGGCGCGGACGTGGGCGATCTGGTCTGCATCGTCGCCGCCGAACCGCAGGTGGTAGCCGCCTCGCTTTCCGCGCTGCGCCTCACCTTCCGGGATCGCCTGGAGTTGGTAGACCCCGACCTGATCGCGTTCGGCTGGGTGTTGGACTTCCCGATGTTCGAATGGAACGAGGACGAGGAACGTTGGGAGGCCGCCCATCACCCCTTCACGATGCCGCGCCCCAACTCCTACGAGGAGATGAT
>JAAAOZ010000435.1 GCA_009908585.1 Chloroflexota bacterium | reverse complement strand
AAGAGGAAGAAGAACCGGATTGGTTCGCTGGCTGGGAGGAAGAGGCGGAAGAGGAAGAAGAGATAGCGGAAGCGCCTGCCACCGCGCTTGAAGAGGATTTTGAGGCGGAAACCCGTGCCCCTGCTCCAGAAGCTTCGACCTCTTACCCCGATTGGCTGGCTACCGATGCTGTGGACATGGGCGGTGCGCCCCCGCCGCAGCCCGTGCCTGAGTGGCTTCATCAACACGCCGTAGAAGCGCCTGCCCCTGGCCCTTCTCAGGCATTGCCCTCCTGGCTATTGCAACACACGACCGAAGGGCCGTCTGCTGTGGCGCCTGTCCCGCCAGCGGAATCTGAAGAGAAGGAAGCTCCCGCTGCTGAGCAACCGCCTGAGCCTGAAGAGGGAGAGGGTGAGATGCCGGATTGGCTGCGCGGCATGGCCGAGGAGGAACCCGCTGCTGAGGCTGAGGCCGAGGAAGAGCTTGAGCCGGCGGAGGAGATGCCCGACCGGCTGCGCGGCATGGCCGAAGAAGAAGTTGAAGCGGAGGAAGCCCCGGCGCCCAAACCCGAACCTCAACCGGAAGAAGAACCCGCGATGCCCAAAGGTGATATGGAACTCACCTTGGAAGATGTCGATACGTCGGATATGGCGGAGGGCGATGTCCCCAATTGGTTGCAGAGCCTCCAGCCGGGCGACGAGGGCGCCGCCGAGGAAATGCCGGAAGATGAGAATCTAGTCCGGGCCTCCGTGCCAGATTGGGTACAGGATCTCCGCCCTCCCGGTACTGGCCCGCTCCCTGGCACCGGCCCGCTTCCGCAAGGCGAAGGGGCTGCAGAAGAGGCGGAGGAGATTCCGGAAGGGGAGTTCATTGAGGTCGAAATCCCGGAGAGCGCGGAGGGGTTGGCGCGGGCCGAGATTCCCGATTGGGTTAAGGAGCTTCGTCCCCGGGTGTCGAGAGAGGAGGAGAAACCCAAGACGCCGACGCAGCCACCGGCAGGATCAGGCCCTCTGGCCGGCCTGCCCAACATCATCCCACCCGCCGACATCATCGACATGCCGGAGGAGTTTGAAGCTCGCCCGCGCCCCAAATTCTCCGAAGAGATGGTCGAACAAGCACAGCTCTGGCAAGAACTGTTGGAGCAACCTCGTAGCGTCGAGCGCCCGGTCGCGAAGAAGCGGGAGATGGCCGGCGTGGGCACGACCGTACTGCGATTGCTCGTCACAGTGGTTTTGGTGTTGAGCGCGTTAGTCGTCATTTTGGGCCTCAGCCCGTTGGATATGACCAACGTAACAGCCAGTCCCTCTGCCGGTGTGCCCGCGCTCAATGAGACCATTGACGCGCTTGCACCTGGAGACAACGTGATCCTGGCGGTGGAATATGGCGCAGCCGAGGCCGGTGAGATGCGGCTGATGGCCAAGACGCTCTTGGATCATCTCCAGACAAAAGAAGTGGATGTCCTCGCCGTCAGCACCTTACCAGATGGCGCGGGGATCGTGAACGGCCTTCTGGCATCGGAATCGATCACCAATCAATTGACCGCAGGCGAGGCGTACCTGCCGGGAGGCTCCTACGGCGTGGCTCGCTTCTTAGGCGCGGAACGGGATACCTCGCCCGCGTTGCTGTTGGTCCTATCAGCCAGATCCAAGCGCTTTCGCTGGTGGATCGAGCAAAACGCGGTGGCAGATCAGATCAAGATGGGCGCTGGCGTCAGTGCTTCGGTAGGCCCGTGGGCGATGCCCTATCTACAAGATCAGGAGACAATCGATGGTTGGTTGGTGGGGTATCCTGACACCGTATCCTATCGAGCGGTCAGAGGGCTTCCCAACGGGATCTACATCCGTCTGTTGGGTGCGTTGATGTTCACACATTGGGGCGCCTTCGTTTTGTTGATCTTGGGTGCAATGTTCAGCCTTGTCGCCGGCAGAAAAAGGATTGGATAATCGATGGAAGGACTCCTAGATCCTCAAATAGTTGGGATGCTGATCGGTGTAGTGATCAGCTTGATGATTTTCAGCTACCTCCTGGGGGATAACATCCTCTATCGCTGGGCGCTGGCCCTGCTGGTTGGCAGCAGTGTTGGCTATGCGCTGGGCATGGCGTGGCTCTTTATCCTCAGAGATTGGTTTTCGATCATCTTAGGGGCCGGGACGGCCAGTGTCCTTGAGCGGATCGTCTATGTGGCGCCGTTGATTCTAGGCGTTCTGCTCCTACTCAAGGGCCTGGTGAACATCAAGTCGATGCGGCAAATTGCGCTATTGGGCAACATCTCCATTGGATATTTGTTGGGCGTCGGTTCCGGCGTGGCAATCTCCGGTGCGCTGACCGGCACCCTGATCCCCCAGATGTTAGCCACCGGCAATGCTGTCAGCTTAAACCAACCTCCAGATAGGTTGTTGATGGGTGTGAGCGCCATGATTGGCACCATCGCATCGTTGATTGTATTCTCTCCCCGCCAGAAGCCGCAGAACAAGTCGTTGCAAGTGTTGTGGCGAGGCATGACCTGGGTGGGGCGACTTTTCATCACCCTGGCACTGGCCGTAGTCTTTTCCGGCGCGATTACCACCGCAATGACCTTATTGATCGATCATATTTGGCAGATTATTGCATTCATAGAAGAGCTTATCCCGTTAATTGGAGGGTAGGGGCACGTGATGGCGGACGAACAATCAATAGAATCTATTCTCATCGCGGACTGCGGCGCGGTCATCACCAAGCTCCTGCTGTTGGAGCGCGTGGAGGCGAGCTATCGCTTCGTCGCTCAGGCAGAAACCTTGACAACCATCAATCCGCCGTGGAGCGATATTAGCGCTGGCGTGGTCCATGCCATCGAGGAGATTGAGGAGATCACAGGGCGCGCACTTTATATGCGCGGGCAGTTGATCACGCCCCGCGAGGGACCGAACGGCGTGGATGCTTTCGTCGCGATCTTGAGCGCGCCGGAGCCGCTGCGAGTGGTCATCGCAGGCTTGGTCCGCGAGATGAGCTTGGAGAGCGCCTATCGGGCCGCTTCGGGCGCCTACACCCGGACCGAGGCCATGCTCTCGCGCGAGGGCAGCTTGCACTCACCGCAGGAGACGTGGGCGCGCTCGGTGCGGGATCTGGCGCCGGATGTGGTCTTGTTAGTCGGCGGGATCGATGGCGGCGCCAGTCGTCCGGTGATGGAATTGGCCGAGGCGATTGCCCTGGCCGCGTCGATGCTGGAGGAGGATCAACGCCCCCGGGTTCTTTACGCCGGCAATGCTCAAATTCGTCCTAACGTCACCAAATTGATCTCTGACATCACCAGCGTCGAAGTCGTCGACAACGTGCATCCTACCGCAGATACCGAGCACTTAGGCCCAACGCAGCGAGCGCTGGAAACCATCTATGTCAACAAGCGATTGAACAGCACACCCGGCGCGGACACCCTGCGCTTGTGGAGCCGTTCTGAGCTGTTGCCGACCGCCACCGCTTTTTCGCGGATCGTGGATTTCCTGTGGTATCGTGAACGCAACACCGATCGCGGCGCATTAGGCATCGACCTGGGAGCTGCGACGACTTCGGTGGCGGCGACCTTCAACGAGCGTTCCTACGTGACCATCTACGAGCAGGGCATTGCCTATGGTCCCACCGATTGGGTTGAAGAGCATGGCGTCGATAGGCTGCTCCGCTGGATTCCTGAGGAGGTTGAGGATCCGCAGGATATTTTCGATTTGTTGTATAATCGCGAACTGCGCCCCTGGACGATACCGCAGGAACCGCAGGAACTGCTGATGGAGCAAGCGGTGGCCCGCGAGATCCTGCACAGCGCGCTCGATGTTGCACATCCCACCTGGAATGCCGGGAAGGCGCAACAATACCCAACGCTGATGCCGCGCTTCGATCCTATCTTGATTTCCGGCGGTGGCATTGTGCACCTCCCACGTCCGGGGCAAGCGCTGTTGATCGTCCTAGATGGCGTCCAACCCGTGGGCATCTCCACGATTCTCCTGGACATCAATCGCGCGGCGCCCGCGCTGGGCGCGGTGGCTGGCATTAAGCCCTTGGCGGCGGCCTCCGCGTTGGAGGCTGGGACGTTAGTCTCGCTGGGGACGGTCATCTCGCCGGTGGGCAAAGCGCGCCCCGGCGATACTGTCCTCAAAATGCACATCGCCTACGAGGATGGCGGTGATTTAGATGTCGAGGCTCGCTACGGCGAGATAGAAATTTGGCCCCTGTTGCCGGGCCAGAAAGCCACGCTCAAGCTCAAGCCGACGCGCCGATTTGATGTGGGGATGGGGCCGGGGCGCGGCGGCAAGATTCAGGCAATTGGCGGCGTGGTGGGGTTGGTCGTCGATGCGCGCGGACGCCCGCTCTCGCTCCCCGATGATCCAGATCATCGGCGGCGACGGCTTAATCGGTGGATTTGGGATGTGGGAGGTTAACGATGTACGTGCCTTATAGTATCGTCAATCCACTTACCATCGTTCAAATAGCACGACGCTTACCACGCCCTGGTGATATTTTAGTCGGCGTGGGGGATACCGTCGAGCCAGCTCATATTGTAGCGCAAACCGTGCGCCCCGCCGATTTTCGTATTATCAACGTGGCGCGTGAACTTAACGTCCCCCTTAAAAAGGTGAAGAATTATATTAAAGTCGAGCAGGGGGAGCGGGTATCCGAAGGTGATGTGCTCGCTGCGCGGGGGGGGCTGAGCGGCGGATCATGTCGCGCGCCGATCGGGGGCACCATTGTGGGCAGTGGCCGTGGGCGCTTATTGTTGGAAGCAGACCCCCAGCCCATTCGATTGAACGCGCTCGTCCCTGGGGTTGTCGTCGATACGCGGCCATCCGAAGGCGTCCTTATTGAGACGGTGGGCGCTTATATTCAGGCGGCTTGGGGCAATGGCCTGGAGGCCTACGGCCCGCTGCGCGTCATCGCGCGGGCGCCGCGTCACCCACTACGTCCCAAGCACATCGACCCAGCATCTCAGGGAACGATTCTGGTCGGTGGCGCGCGGCTGGATGAGGAGACCATCGAGCGCGCGATCGAGATGCAGGTGCGGGGCATCATCGTTGGCGGCTTGCCATCGCGTCTCCTTTCGCTTGCGGAAGGCGCTGGCTTTCCCATTGTCGCCACGGAGGGGATTGGGAAGACGCCGATGTCCAAAGCGACCTTTGATCTGCTGCGCTCCCTCGACGGACGGGATGTCGCGCTCAGCGCCCAACTGCGCCCGCGCTGGGGCGCCAAGCGCCCGTACATCGTGGTGCCAATGCCCTCCGAGGCCGGCACCCCCGTTGATCCTGACGCGCCGATTGTGGTCGGGAGCCGGGTGCGTGCGCTGGCGCCTCCGGCGAGGTCATCGATATCCCGCCGGGGATGTCTCAACTCGAGACCGGCGCGCGGGTGACCGGCGTCCAGATCGATTTCGGCCGGAATGAGGTGGCCTTTGTCCCCTACGCTAATCTGGAGCGATTGTTATAGCGGGAATTCGAGGCAAATCGACCGGAAAAGTCGCTCTCGGTATCCCAGAGCGTGCTTAACCAAGCTCAAGGCAAACGAAGTTGGGGTTGAGGTGCGTGATAAATCGCTCAGGGCTAAGGAGGAAATAACTTTCCCATTTGGAGAGCTGCATGTATCCGTAAAAACGGGTAAGTTATTTACTTCTCGCTCCTTAGCGTACAACCTCGTGTATCGTGTATACCTCAGAACTGCTTCGTTTGCCCTATAGCCCCAGGGGATTGGCAAAGCAAGGCCGCCGGTTTCGTAATTAAATTAAACTGTTATCCAATCGTCACACAGCTTATGACGTTTCTCTCTAACATGAGAGCAACTTTGACTCTCCTGAAAGAAGGGGACTATCTCACGCCAAAACGCAAAGTCGCAAAGATTTTTCAAGGTTTGATTTAATTTTTATTCATCAAATCACCGTCTCTGATCACGACAATTAACCATTGCCTTATTTTTCCTTAGCGACTTGGCGGCTTTGCGAGTCCCTTTAGCTTTTTCAGTGGAGCCAACATTGGGACAGAAAACGCGATAAGTATTTTGTATAATTTTTTGCTTTATGGTATAGTGAGAACGTAGTAAGAAACCCCCATCACCTGTGCCCTTAGTGCAATTTTCATTAGGATACGTTAAGGAGGAAGACCCATGGCCGATGATTTATATGATGATTATGATGCCTATGAGGACGACATCTTCATGGATGAGGAAGAAGAGGTTGTTGAGGAACCCGAAGCGGGTGTGGAGGGACAAAATCGCACTTTCATTATAGGCATTAGTGTCTTAGGCGGACTGTTGGTTTTGGCCATTATTGCCTTTGCGGTTTTCTTCCTGGTGATTAATCCCAATCGACAAGCTCAGCAAGCGCCGACGATGACGCCCACGGTTGAGCTTCTGGAAGAGGACATGACGGCCACAGCGGTGGCGCTGGAGGAGGCTGGGATGGGAGAAGCGGAAGGTGAGGGTGAGGGTGAGGGTGAACCTACCGAAGCGCCGACCGACACGCCGGAGCCGACCGACACCCCAGAACCCACCAGCACGCCAACCGAAACGCCGGTAGTTGGCCCAACGAATACGCCCACAGACGAGGAAGAGGCGGGGGCTGGTGAGGGAGAGGGAGAGGATGAAGAAGGTGAGATGGCGGGTGCGGGCATGGAAGGCGAGGAAGTCACGCCCCCGCCTACGCTTGTCTCCCGTCGCACGTCCACGCCGACGCCTGTTCCACCCACGCCGACCCGAACGCCGCGAGCGACGCCTGCGCCGCCGGACAAGCCCAAGGCCGAGGCCACTACACCGAAGGCCGGCTTGGGCGAGGTGTTGTTGGTACTATTGGCCGGGCTGCTGTTGAGCTTCCTCTTCATAAGTCGGCGTCTCCGAAAGGCTTAGGCCGTTCCAAGAAAATAAGTCTCCCAAAAACGGTCAGTTTTCTGAGGAGAAAGCATCAGGTTTGGGAGGTTTTAATTTCTGGAA
The DNA here is from genome assembly GCA_009908585.1 of Chloroflexota bacterium. GTDB lineage: Bacteria > Chloroflexota > Anaerolineae > B4-G1 > SLSP01 > JAAAOZ01. The sequence goes on along the minus strand of JAAAOZ010000435.1, from coordinate 891 downwards.
CTACCTTAGCTCGTTTACAGTTGTTGAATGGATGCTGGAGATAGCTCGTTTCGCGGATCGAGTGCGTTGTTAGGCCGTTCCAAGAAAATAAACCTCTCAAATACAAGCGCTCTTTCGAGGAAAAAGCATCTGGTTTGGAAGGTTTTAAATCTTGGAACTACCTTAGCCTTTGAACCATCCGGGACATGTTCCTCAGGGAGGAACATGTCCCGTTTTATTATTGGTTGTATCCCCCCAACTTTATGAAATTCTACCATGTGTTGAGAGCACTCATTTTACTGTTCTGCGTAAGCGCCTGCACGGCATCCACGCCTCCAAGTGTGGTGGTTGTCACGCCGACATCATTGGCTGCTACATCGACTGCTGAGTCAATCACGCAGCCGACATCGCCGCCAGCCTCGCCCACGGTGATCCCAACCACTATCCCCACGGAGACGTCCAGCCCGCCGCCGGTCGCCACCCCGAAACCGGGGCCGCTGTTGGCTGCGGCCAACGCCGGGATGGCGCGCGTTCGGGCGCAGGCCGGCGACGCGACGCTCGTATGTCTTCGCTACGAGGACACCGACGCGGATGGCGCGCCGGAGTGGTTTGCGTTGACCCATCAGGCGACGGTCTCCCCGACGCGGCTCAGCGCCTTCGTCCTCGACGAGACCGAAGCCTACCCCCTCGAACCGGCCTATCCCAAGCCGGGCGCGCCCGATATTGGCCTGGGCCAGTACACCGTCTGTGATGTCGAGATTCGCGATCTCAATGCGGATGGCCGCACCGAAATCGCGATCTTTGGGCATGGCGCGGGTAACGAGACGCTATTGCACCTCTACGCCTGGGACGGCGAGCATTATCAGCGACTGGGGCGCTTCGCCGGGGACGCGGGCGTGCTCCTGAAGGACG
>JAAAOZ010000105.1 GCA_009908585.1 Chloroflexota bacterium | reverse complement strand
GACTGGCCGACGTTGTGTCCGCCGGAGACGATTCTCACGCCGCATCCGGGCGAGATGGCGCGCTTGACCGATCTGGCCATCGGTGAGATCCAGAAGGATCGCGTAAAGATCGCGCAGCAGTACGCCAGCGAATGGAAGCACGTCGTCGTCCTCAAAGGCGCCTTCACCATCATCGCCGCGCCCGATGGTCGCACCGCGCTGCTGCCCTTCGCCAACCCGGCGCTCAGTTCGGCGGGGACGGGCGACGTGCTGGCGGGCGCCATCGTGGCCTTGCGCGCCCAGGGGCTGGACGCCTTCGAGGCGGCGGCGACCGGCGCCTATCTCCACGGCCTGGCCGGGGAAATCGCACGGGATTGCCACAGCATCGCCGGCGTCGCGGCCCGCGATGTCGCTACCGCCCTCCCCCAGGCGTGGCGCAACGTCACCCGGTAAAGAAAATCTCGTCTTGACACCTACCCTTTACTTTTTACAATAGGCAGCGGATTCAACTCAGCAGATGGAGCAATAGCAGCAGGTTCTTTTTATCCGCCCTAGATTGCCCCATCCGCCGAGCATGTTTGTGCCATTATCATAGCTACGAAAGGATGACTTTTATGGATATTTTTCAAAAATGTAATCAATTTACGCGCGCGGATGAGGCCCGGGAGGCGGGGCTTTATCCATATTTCATCCCACTTTCTAATAATGAAGGAACCGAAGCTCTCATCGGCGATCATCGGCTGATCATGATCGGCTCCAATAACTACCTGGGGCTGACGGTCCATCCCAAGGTTCGCAAGGCCGCCGAGGAAGCCATCGCCAAGTACGGCACCAGCTGCACCGGCTCCCGTTTCCTCAACGGCACCTTGGAGATGCATCTGGAATTAGAACGAAAATTGGCGGATTGGGTCGGCAAGGAGGCCGCGGTCGTCTTCAGCACCGGCTATCAGGTCAACGTGGGCACCATCTCCGCCCTGATCGGGCGCCACGATTTCGTCATCACCGACAAAGAGGATCACGCCAGCATCATCGATGGCTGCAAGATGTCCTTCGGGACGATGAAACGCTTCTCCCACAACGACCTCGACGCGCTGGGGCGGGTGCTCGCCGCGTTGCCGGAGGAGGCGGGAAAGTTAGTCGTCGTTGACGGCATCTTCAGTATGGGGGGCGATATCGCGCCGTTAGAGGAGATGATCCCCATCTGCCAGAAATACGGGGCGCGCCTGATGGTGGACGACGCGCATTCCGTCGGCGTGCTGGGGGGCGGGCGCGGCACCGCCGCCGAGTTAGGCGTCACCGAGGGCGTCGATCTCATTATGGGCACCTTCAGCAAATCTTTCGCCTCGCTGGGCGGCTTCATCGCCGGGGATGCCGACATCATTGACTACATCCAGCACCACGCGCGCTCGCTCATCTTCAGCGCGAGCATCCCGCCGGCCAACACCGCCGCCGCGATGGCCGCCCTGGAGGTGATGCAGGAGGAGCCGGAGCGCATCGCGCGCCTCAACGAGATCGGAGCTTTTATGCGCCGCCGCTACACCGAACTGGGCTTCGACATCGGGCAGTCGCAGACGCCCATCATCCCCATCATCATCAAGGACGACGGCAAAACGCTCAAGTTCTGGAAGGCCCTCTTCGATGCGGGCGTCTACACCAATGCCGTCGTACCGCCCGCCGTACCGCCGAATATGTCGCTGCTCCGCACGAGTTACATCGCCTCGCACACCGACGAGCAATTGGAGAAGGTGCTCGCGACCTTCGAGCAGGTGGGCAAAGCGCTGGACGTGATCTAAAACATACCCAGACAAGTCAAACGGCGGACGGGATAATCTCCCATCCGCCGTTTTTTCTTGGGGAAATTAACCCTTGCGAAGGTTCACAAGAACTTTAGTCAACAGCCTAACCTGCTCGCTGCACTTAATACGAACTGTTTGAGGTCACTTGCGCACCCTTCGCAAGGGTAGCCAATCCCCAGCCCGCGTGCTCGCGCACCATCGCACTGGGATGCGATGCAGCGGCGCGTTCCAACGCGGGCCGCGCGGCGGGATCGCCCAGATTTCCCAGGACGATGGCCGCGTTCCGCGCCAGTCCGTCCGGCGTCGCCCGCCAGATCGGCGTGGCGCGAAAGCGCGCGCGGAAGGCCGTCTGATCCAGATCGAGCAACGGCGACAGCGCCAGCGTCGCGTGGGCCGGCGTCGGCGCATCGGCGTGGCGGGCGAGCGGGCGGCGATTCCACGGGCAGACTTCTTGGCAGATGTCGCAGCCAAAGACGCGATCTCCCATCAAGGGACGCAGTTCGGTCGGGATGGGGCCGCGATGCTCGATGGTGAGATACGAGAGACACCGTCGCGCATCGACCACGTGCGGTTCGATAATCGCGCCGGTCGGGCAGGCCTCGATGCAGCGCGTGCACGCGCCGCAATCCGGCAAATCCGAAGACGGCGGCGTCGGCGGCAACTCGATGCCCAACGGCGCCACGCCCAAGAAGATGAAAGACCCCAGATCCGAATGGATGAGATTCGTGTTTTTGCCGATCCATCCCAGGCCGGCGACCTCGGCCCAGGCGCGCTCCAATACGGGGCCGGTATCGACGTAGCAGCGATAGGGAAATGGCCCCACCGCCGCGCGGATCCGCCCGATGAGCGCCTCAAGGCGGCGCAATACCCAACGATGATAATCTTCCATTCCCCACGCATAGCGGGAGACGCGCCCATGAAGCGGCGGCAACGCCGGCGGAGGCGGCCCAGCGTAGGAGGCCGCCACGACCAACATCGATCGCGCCTCCGGCAAAATCTCGCGCGGGTCGGCGCGGCGCGCAACAGCATCCGCGCGGGCCAGGTAGGACATCCCGCCGGCGTAGCCCTGCGCCACCCAGGCGCGGTAGGCCTCCCACCTAGGCGTTGGGCCGACGGGAGCGATGCCCACGGCATCCAACGCCTCCTCGTCGGCCCAATGTTGCACTTGCTGCGGGGACACAGTTGCTTGTTGCATCATCTTATGCCCCTAAATGTCTAAGTATCTGTTTATTTTCTGAGCAGGTCAAGGTGCAACGCACTTGAACCGAAGAAAAAGCTCCGCCTCATGCAGTATTTGCCTGGCGATAAGGCCGTTCCAAGAAAATAAACCTCCCAAATACAAGCGATCTTCCGAGGAAAAAGCATCTGGTTTGGAAGGTTTTAAATTTTGGAACTACCTAAGTTCAAAAGTGCGTTGCACCTCACAAGACTAAACAGTTACGTGTCTAATTAACACACTAAACTTATTCAAATTACTCTTCGGCGGCCGGCTCCTCAACGGTGATGATCACATCGCTGCCTTCCTCATCGGCTTCGGTAATCGTGATCTGGGCCGTCCGGCCCTCCTCTTTCTCAAACGTGTACATCGCCGTACCTTCTACCACCATGTCCTGGGCCTCATCTCTCGTCCAGCCGTTCTCCGGCATCGCCTCGACGTAGAAATCCGCCACGGTTGCGACATCATCCGGCGTGGAGAAGAAGGTCATGCCCGCCATCGCATTGACGTTCGTCGCGTTCTCGTACATTGGGATATCCTCTGGCAGACCGCCGCTCGCGGCATCCGCAGGCGGCTCGATGGTGAAATCGGCGTTGACATCGTAGATTTCCTGCGAGATCATGATCTTCCCCTCTTCCCCATCGATGGCGCCTTCCATATAAACATCCGCCCGCAGGACAAACTGCGGCAGATCTGGCTCATCAACGATCCAGACGTCGGCCTCGCCCTTCTCAATTTCCTCTTCCTCGCCCAATCCCAGGCCGCCCAGCAGCGAGGAATATTCCAGGCTATAGTGACGAGTATTCAGGCCGTTGACCTTCTCCTGGCCCATATATTCATATTCCTCGTCCTCCAGCGCGCCAAAATCCTCCACGTCCATAAAGAAGCTGCTCAACTGCTCCGTCATATCGGTTTCCGTCTCTTCAACCGTCGATTGCATCCAATCCTCGCCGAAACGCATCCACTGATCATTGCCAATCTGGATCATCTCGATCTCTTCGCCCTGAGAGACCATCACGATGTGCTGTGCGACCGGTTCTTGGGTAACCGACATCTCCACCTCGACCAATTGGCTCTCCCCCTCATCCCCCGCCAACTCAACCTCCATTGTGATGCGGCTGCGATAGCTGGACAGCTCGTTCATCGCGCCGGGATCGATCTCCAGATCCTCGGATGAACTCTCTTTGCCATTCCCTTCATCCTCTTCCGAATCGCTGCCCCCCATCTCTTCCTCTTCTTCCGTCGGCGCCGCTGTTGCTTCAGTTTCCTCGGTCGCTTCTACAGTTTCCTCGGTCTCTTCCACCTCTTCTGTGGCCGCGACCTCCTCCGTCACCTCCGCCTCAGTCGCGGGCGCCTCGGTTCCAGAACCGCCCAAGCTACATGCCAAAGACACCACCAACAGTACTGCCGTGATGAACAACAACCAACGCTGCTTCATTGAATTTACTCTCCTTTAACTTGATTTGATTTTCTCCTCCAGCCAAACAGGGATACGCCCCTATAGACCACATATCATACGCGGCCTCTCTGAATTGTACCACATTTTACGTTTTGTGGACAAAAACGCTGGTCTCATATAGGAAATTGGGTGAAATCCCCCCTCGTTCATCCAGCGGTTTAATTGGGACACGGAGCATCATCGAGAAGGCACAGAGAAGCACGGATAAAGGAGTCTCTCTGTGCATCTCCGTGAAACACTCCGTGAAACTCAGTGTAACGAGAGTATGATCATCATTCGCACCCAATTTCACCTAAAAACCAAGGCTCTTATGGGTATTTAGGTGAAAAATGCTGTAACTTTGGTTTATAGTAACCTTATCACCTTGCCGCCAACTGAAACCGCTGGCTGATACTGGGAAGTGCGTTACAAACGCACTAAAGTGTCCCGTCGAATCCGTTTTTAACGGATTTTAGGTAGCAGCCGATGAATTCATTCATCGGCCCAAGGCGGATGCAAACCTATATGAAACTATTTCACCTAAAAACCAATATGAGCCAAACGCTGTGGGCGAATTCCTCGATAACGCTGGACAAAGCACCACTTAATGGCATAATTACCCTCGCAAGCCATCATTGGACATGTGGACATGGGGGTACTATGTTAGACATCGATTTAATTCGAAATGACCCAGAGCGCGTGCGCGAGGGCCTGCGCCAGCGCATGGATGATCCATCCTTAGTCGATGAGATTTTGGAGGTAGATAAGCGCCGCCGCGAACTTTTACAAGAGGTCGAGGGGCTACGCGCGGAGCGCAATCGCGTCTCCAAGAAGATCGGGCGGATGAAGGACCCGGAGGAGCGCCAGGCCCGCATCGAGGAGATGCGCGAGGTCGGCGACCGGATCTCGGCGCTGGAAGAGGAGTTGAGCGGGGTCGAAGCGCGCTACGAGAAAGCGCAGCTATGGATGCCGAACGTGCCGCACGAAAGCGTCCCCCTCGGCCCGGACGAGAGCGCGAATCCCGTCGTGCGCACCTGGGGCGAGCTGCGCACCTTCGCGTTCGTGCCGGCGCCCCACTGGGATCTGGGGCCGGAACTGGACGTGATCGACTTCGAGCGCGGTGTGCGGTTGGCCGGCAGCCGCTTCTATCTGCTCAAGGGCGCGGGCGCGCGCCTGCAACGCGCCCTCATCTCCTGGATGTTGGATACACACACCCGCGAGCACGGCTACACGGAGATCTACCCACCGTTTGTGGTCAAGCGCGATATGCTGACCGGATCGGCCCATCTGCCCAAATTCGAGGACAACATCTACCACGACGAGGAAGATGACTTGTGGCTGCTGCCCACGGCGGAGGTCGCGCTGACCAACATGCACCGCGACGAAATCTTGGAGCGCGAACAATTGCCCCTGCACTACGTCGCCTACACCGCCTGCTTCCGCCGCGAGAAGATGAGCGCCGGGCGCGACGTGCGCGGCATCAAGCGCGGGCATCAGTTCGACAAGGTGGAGATGTACCGCTTCGTTGAGCCGGAGACCAGCTACAACGCCTTGGAGGAGATGGTCGAGCAGGCCGCCGCCCTTCTCCGCGCGCTGGACCTGCCCTATCGCGTGGTCGAGTTGTGCACGGGCGATCTGAGCTTCGCCTCGGCCAAGACCTACGATCTGGAGGTGTGGGCGCCGGGCCAGGAGGATTGGCTGGAGGTCAGCTCGTGCAGCAACGTCAAGGATTTCCAGGCGCGCCGGGCCAACGTCCGCTATCGACCAGAGCCGGGCGCGAAGTCACGCTATCCCCACACCCTCAACGGCTCGGGGTTGGCGCTCCCGCGCGTGGTGATTGCGATTCTGGAGACCTACCAGCAGGCCGATGGCACCGTCAAAGTGCCGGAGGTGCTCCGCCCGTGGATGGGCGGGCTGGAGGTCATTGCGCGCGGCTCGTAGCGAGCGGGGAAGCAACAGCCGATCGTCGAAAAGCAACCCGCGCGCCCCTCACCGAGGATTGAAATCCCCGTCTACTAAGCGTAAGTCAACTAAAGTTGACTCGCTCGCTGCGAAAGGTCTTTCTTCAGTCGGTCTTTTAGCCGACTTCAGCTTTTAGCCTACGATTCATCCGCAGGCGTAAGGCGGTGCACGTTACCCTTTTTCGACGAGCAAGCGTCACACCCTAGCGAGTGACTCGTAATTGACAAAGAGATCGAGCGTGGTATACTCTTGGATGCTGAGGAGCGGGATTTCCCTCAACGTTAGACTTTAGCGACGTCAGCGACAATGGAGGGATGGCCGAGCGGACGAAGGCGACGGTCTTGAAAACCGTTGTGGCTGAAAGGTCACCGTGGGTTCGAATCCCACTCCCTCCGCCTTAACAAGCGCATAGACGCACAACTTCTGGGGAGGTGCCAGAGTGGACGATTGGGGCCGCCTGCTAAGCGGTTAGGGGGTGGAAAGCTCCCTCCAGGGTTCGAATCCCTGCCTCCCCGCCTGACGTGCCCTCGTGGCTCAATTGGATAGAGCACCTGGTTGCGGACTAGGGGGTTGTAGGTTCAAGTCCTACCGAGGGTATGGAAGCACCAAAAAATCGCACGTTGCTTTCCGATTTAACAGCAGGATAATCGTTTCATCTGCCCTCGTGGCTCAATTGGATAGAGCACCTGGTTGCGGACTAGGGGGCTGTAGGTTCGAGTCCTACCGAGGGTACTGCCGCACCCGGCACAGCAGAGTAGCCCAACGCTATGAAGCTGTAAAGGTTCGGGTTTGGGGCCGCGCAATCCTTTGCTGAGGAGGGGCGCGGCCCTGTGCTTTGGATCTAGAGGCAAACGAAGCAGGTCTGAGGTATCTACGATCCACGAGATTTCGCGCTAAGCACTTCGCCAAGCGCATCAACCCCAGTTTCGTTTGCCTTGAACTTGGTTAAGCCCGTTCTGGAGCACCAAGAGTGATTTTCTCAGCCGATTTGCTTTGAATTCCTCAGAACCAATCATTAAAAGACGCCGTCAATTTCACGGCGAATGCATTCTACAGATTGCGTTTTGTGAAAAGGATCGCGCTATAAAAGTCTACGTCATTTGATTGTTCCCGAAAGGGATTTTCTATTAAATTCGCCGCCCTGCGTGAAAGCCTTCGTGGATGGCCTGCAAGACCTTGCGCGGCTTGACAGCGTCACCTACGGCGATGACTTCCACATCCACATCGGCCAGCGCGTCAAGCACGTCCGTGTTGGGCGTCATGCCTAGCGCCAGCACAAAGGCATCCCCCTCGATCCGCGTCTCATTGCCATCACAGGTGCAGGTCAGGCTATCGGATAGGATGCAATCAATGCAATGATTAAGCTGGACTTCGATCCCATCCTCTACCAACTTGCTCTGGATAACCCAGCGCGTGAAATCCCCGACCTCCGGCACAACCTCGGAAATTTGGTCCACCAATGTGACCTGCTT
>JAAAOZ010000121.1 GCA_009908585.1 Chloroflexota bacterium | reverse complement strand
ATCGTAATGTTGTTCTTCGGCGTCCCAATCCACGGCGGGATAATCAGAGGTTCGCTTCGCGACGGCAAACGGCAATTTCCCGCTTGGATTTGCATCACCGAGGAGCAAGTTGGTGATCGCCGCGCCTCCCCGAACGCCCGGATAGAAGGCCATCAGCACCGAGGGCGCCTTTTCGATCCAGGGATCAAGGACGATAACGTTGCCCCCGATCAGCACCACCGCTGTGTTCTGGTTAAGGCTGCCCAGTTCAGCCAGCATATTCTCCTCCTCCGCGTGGAGGCCGAGCGTTCTTCTGTCGCCGCCCATCTTCGTGAAGGTGGATATATATTCTCCCTCGTCGGAGTGACGCATCCCCACCACAAAGACGACGGCATCCGCGTTCTCTAGAAGTCCCTTTGCTTCCATAGCGTCCCGCGTCCGCACATACCGGACATGCTCCTGCCCCAGTCTCTTTTCCATGGCACTGACAAGATTATCTGCCTTGGCCCGTTTTAGGTAACTGGAGCCATGATCGCCCGTGTTTTCTGTTTCGGCTAAATCGCCCACCAACACGATGTTTCGCATCTGATCTTCATCAAATGGGAGGACGTGGTCATCGTTCTTGATGAGGACGGTTGATTTTTCTGCTACTTCCTGCGCGAATGCCAGATGTTCCTCACATCTTGCCAGCGAAGCGGGATACGCCTGGGGATCCTCGGCCTCCTCAAATGCGATCAAGGTGCGAACGATGCGTATTGCCGCCTCGTCAATCGTATCGACCTGAATTTGCCCGTTCTGGATGGCCTTTTTCACTTTGGCGGGTTTGTAATGATGGCAGTTGCACATTTCGACGTCGCAGCCGCCATTGATGCCCCCAACCGTGTCGCGAACGCCCCATATAAAATCGCTGATGACAAATCCGTCAAAGTCCCATTCCCCCTTCAGAACCTGATTCAGGAGATAGTCGTTATGGCCGCAATACGTGCCGTCGTATCGGTTGTAGGCGCTCATAACGGCGGCCGCGCCGGCCTCAATCGCCTTCTTGAAATGGGGAAGATAGACTTCTCGCTCTGTGCGTTTGTCGGCGGTCACATTGACCTTGAACCTGGCGATTTCCATGGAATTGAAGGCGTAGTGCTTTACACAGGCGATGACATTGTGATGTTGGACGCCCTCGACCAGGGCGCTGGCCATCTTGCCCATGTGGATCGTATCCTCGCCATAGACCTCCTGACTTCTGCCCCATCCGGGATTGTAGGGCAGGTTGACGCAGACGCCGCCAAAGAAATTACCGCCGACCGCTCGAATTTCCTTGCCGATAATATCCCCCACTTTTTGCTCTAACGCCACATCGAAGGAGGCGCCTCTGGCCATCGTGACCGGAAAGCAAGTGTTCTCCCCCGGCACGACGCCCCGTGGCCCATCACAAAACAGGAGGGGGGGCGCCTCGAGTCGTTCGCAGCCGCCCGCTGGATAGGGAATATGGTTATATCCATTCCCCGTAATGAACTGCTGCAACATCAACCACGGCATGGAGATATTGCCGCTCATCAGGGCGATCTTTTCGTCAAGCGTCATCTGCTTGACGATGGATCTGGCTTTCGCATCATAACTTAATCGGTCTTGTTGGGTGATCATGCTGGAATCTCCTTTTTTGTCTTATGGGAATGACAGATCTATTGAGTGCTTGGGAATTTGAAGCAAATCGACCGGAAAAATCGCCTTAGTTGCTTCAGAGCGGCCTTAACCAAGTTCAAGGCAAACGAAGCTGGGGTTGATGTACGTGTCAAATGGCTTACCACACAACCTCGTGTATCTCAGACGCCTTAGAACTGCTTCGTTTGCCCGGCTTCCGCGTCGGCGCGAAGTAGCATATTTTATGGTGGCCCATGTGGGATGGTTCACAGATAGGTTGACACTTTTTTACTCTACGGGCACTGAAGTACCCTGGAAAGGCCTGGCGGCCAACCGTCTGCCTTCGCAGACGGCCTATCGCATCCTCGAAGGAGGATGCCTGGCGCGTAGCGCCTCTCGAAGGGACGTCCGTAGGTCAGTAGACCTACGGGTCTACGATAGTCGCTGACAGAGTGTAAACCTAATTATCCCGGAAAATGAACCATCCCGCCCATGTTATCTGAAAAGTCAAGGGCCAGATTTCGAGGTTTATGACAGATGCAAGGTCAGGAGGTTATGTGATCGGATTCTTCACTTGCTCATCTGCTGAGTAAATGGTATAACCCTTTGAGGGATAGATTAGGCCGTTCCAAGAAAATAAATCTCCCAACAACACGTGATTTTCCGAGGAAAGGACGTCAGGTTTGGGAGGTTTTAAATCCTGGAACTACCTTAATCGTTACAGGGTGAATCCGTCGAGTTTATTTTAGGAGGCATATATTGCAAGAAGGACGTAGCACGAAACTTTGGGCCTGGATAGGCATGATTTTGGCCGGATTAGGCCGTTCCAAGAAAATAAGTCTCCCAAAAACGGGGAGTTTTCAGAGGGAAAAACATCAGGTTTGGGAGGTTTTAATTTCTGGAGCTACCTTAGTGTTGGTGGTCAATGCGGTATTGAGCCCGCGGGGAGAGCCGTTGCCGGAGGAGTTGACCGATTTCGCCGAGGATGTGGTGGCGACCTCGATGGTGGAATTGGAGTTGGACGGGGAAGAATCTACCGCGGAGGCATTGGCGCCGACGTCCGTGCCGCCGACGGCGTCGGATAGCACGACAGCGACAGCCACACTCTTTGAGAGCGCGGAGACCGTGACATCTCCAGAGGGAGAGGATGCGCCGTGGTTCACGGGCGTGGGAGACTTCGATTACTACGTGCTGGCGCTCAGTTGGCAGCCGGCGTTCTGCGAGACCAAGCCGGGCAAAGAGGAGTGCGTGACCCAATCCGTGAGTCGTTATGATGCTCACAACTTCGCCCTACACGGACTGTGGCCTAACCTGGAGGACGATCCGAATCATACCTTCGGCTACTGTGATGTGTCTACGTCGGTGGTGCGTCAGGATCAAGCGAGCGATTGGTGCGCGTTGCCCGCTCTCTCCCTCTCGGATGCAACCGCATCCGACCTGACCGTTTTTATGCCGGGGACGGCGTCGTGTTTGCAGAACCACGAGTGGTACAAACACGGCACCTGCGCGGGCATGTCGGCGGAGGCGTACTTCGCGTTGAGCAATCATCTGACCGATCTCTTTTCGCGCACAGCGTTTGACGACTACGTCGCTGATCACGCGGGGAGCGTGGTCAGTCGCAACGAATTGTTAGATGTCTTCGCGGACGAGTTCGGCGCCGAGGCGCACGATTATCTGTCGCTGCGGTGCGACAAGATCGAGGGCGTCAGCCTCCTCACGGAAATCCAGGTGGCGTTGCGGCCCGATATTCCGCCGGACGCCGGCTTCGGCGATTTGTTCCCCACGGAGGACATCCCGCCGAGCGGCAGTTGCCCCGCGCAGTTCAAGATAGATCTGGTGGGCTTGGACAACTTCTGAGAGCAAGCGCTGACTCGCTGATTCGCTCACTCGCTGATTCGCCCATTCGCCCATTCCGTATATGATAAAGGCATGCGACGCTTAACCTACCGAATCGCTGCGGTGCTCGCGCTGGGCGCGACGTTAGCGACGCGCGTGCTCTGGCTGCACCAGACGACCCCACCGCCCATCGGCCCGGTCGATGCGGAGGGATTTCATCTCCTGGCGATGAACATGCTGACCGGGCGCGGCTTTGCCATCGGCTGGACGCCGCCCTTCTGCGCGACCGCGATCCGGCCCCCGCTGTACCCCGCCTTTCTAATGTTCACCTATCGGGTGCTGGGCGTCTCCCCCGCGCGCGCGGTGCTGATGCAGGTGCTGCTGGCGGTGACCACGACCGCGCTCGTCATCCGCCTGGGCCGCGAGGTGGGCGGCGCGCGCGCGGGCGTGCTGGCCGGCTGGCTCTACGTCCTCAACGGGACGACGCAACGCTATTTAGGCTACCTCCTGGCGGAAAATCTTTTCCTCCCGCTGATGACCGCCGCGCTCTGGGCCTCCGTTTGCAGCCTCAAACGCCCTACCCCACGACAGAACTTCCTCGCGGGCGCGCTCTGGGGCCTGACCCTCCTCACCAAGCCGAACGTCCAGTATTTGGCGCTGTTCATTGGCGGCCTCATCTCCATTCGGCTCATCGTCACTCGACGCTTTACTGTGATCGGTCGCCTGGCCGAACCACCGCCAAGATTTTTACGCAATACGCAATACGCAATACATCTTTTTCCCTTCTGGCTCGCGCTGCTTCTCGTCCTCTGCCCGTGGCTCGCGCGCAATCGCATCGTGATGGGGCGGTGGATGCTCTCCGACGCCTTCGAGGAGAATCTCGCGCGGGTCAGCGCTGTGGCGACGCTGGCCGAGGTCGCGCAGGTGGAAGCGGCGCCGTGGACGCCGACGTGGGAGTATATCTACGATATGCTGGAGCTACGCGCCGCCATCCGCTATGATTGGGACATCGCCCAGGCCGATAGTGGGGAGACCGAGACGTGTGAGGCGCGCACCGAGCGCCATCGACAGCTCGCGGCGCTCGCGCGGGAGGTGCTCGCGCACCATCCCCGCGCGTGGATCATGGCCCATCTGCGCGGCGTGGGGCGGAGCTTGCTGGATGTGGGGCATCGCCACTGGTACCGCACGCTCTTCGGGCGGGCGTGGGCGACGACGGGCGTCGTCCCCGACATCTGGGCGCGGATGGGCTGGTCGTTAGAGCGAGGCGCGTTCGGGGATGCGATTGCAGCGCTGGTGCGCGAGCGGATCGTGCGTCCGCCGTGGCCGGCGGCTTTGCTCTGGTGGGCGTTGCTGAGCGGTCGGCTCTTGGTCTGGACCTTGAGCCTCCGCGGCCTCGTGCGCCTGCGATCCGCGCCGAGCGTCGCCCTCCTGCTGGGAATCACTGTGGCCTACGTCGTAGTGCTTCCCGGCCCCATCGCCTACGACCGCTTCTACGTGCCGGCCATCCCGGCGGTGGTGGTGTTGATGGCTCAAAAAAAGCCCTGACAGGCTTCGGAAACCTGTCAGGGCTGTGTGATAGGCCTGCGAATTATTCCGATTCCGGTCGCCGCATCCGCTCGGCCTCGGCATCGAAGAGCTGCTCGCGGATATTCAAGTTGCTGGCTTGCAGCTTGAGCGAAAGCTCAGCGGCCATCCGGCGCATGATGCGGAAGCCAATCTCCGGGTAGTCGTTGCACAGCTTGAGCAGCCGATCCCGTGGAATGCGCAACAATTGCGCATCGGTCTTGCAGCGAACGGATGCGGTGCGCTTGGCCTTTTCGACGAGGATGACCTCACCGAAGGTGCTGATCGCCTTCAACTCCGCGACCTGCAGGATGGCCTCCTCCGCTGCTTCTGGCTCCAGGATGATCTCGACCTCGCCCTCCGCGAGGATATAGAGCGCATCGCCTACATCATCCTGACGGAAGATGTACTCTCCTGCCAGATAATTGGATTCCTCACAGACGCGCAGGACTAAATCCAGATGGATCTCGTTCAAATCGCGGAAGAGATCCGATTGTCGCAATATCTGTTTACTTTCTCGTAGATGCACTAGTCACCTCCTGCTAAAAGCGCAACCATTCTAAATCGTCCGTCCGAGTGTTCAGCATCGCGCACGTCGCCGCGCGCCAGCGGGATTGTCCCAGCGCGCCGGGGTTGATGAGGCGGGCGCGGGTCTCCGCGATCTTCTTGTCCAAAGGGGTGTGGGTGTGCCCGTGGACGATGTAATCGTAGCGCGGGTCGTGCATCACCGCGTCAAGTTGTCGCCCCACGTCGCCGTGGAGGAGCGCGATCCGCGATCCATTGAGCGTCAACTCGTGCTGCATCTGCATTCGCCCTGGGCCGAATAGCTCCTTGGTCGTCTCGCGTAGAGCGGGGTCACGATCCATATTTCCCTGAGCGATCCACAGATCGAAGGGCGCGAAGAGCTTGAGCGTCGCCACGTTGGTCACGTCCCCGGCGTGCAACACCGTCGTGATCCCGCGCTCCTGATAGATCTGCAAGGCTGCCTTGACCTTTTGCTGATCGTTGTGCGTGTCCGATAGCAATCCCAAATACATCAATTTTTCCAAGTGGTAGGGATAACGATGCGCCCCTACACCTCGCGCACGTCCACCACGTGGGCAGCGAGCGATTCCATAATCTCAACCAACTTGTCCTCCTCAAGGCCACAGACCTTGATCATCAGATGGCTCGCCGCGCGCGTCGGGCCGGCGAAAGTTCCCAGAGCGACGATATCGCCGCCGTGCTCTGAGATCGCGCCGGTCAAATTGCTCAACGTGCCCGGTTCGTTCGCCACCTGTAATGTGAGCCGGACGCCTTCCTCGCGCCCGCCCAACATTTCGATGAAGGTCTTGAAGATGTCGGTCTCTGTGATGATCCCGACCAGCGCATCGCCGTCCATCACCGGCAGCCCGCCGATTTGATTGTCCGCCATCAGACAGGCCGCGTCCTCGACGGTCTCATCCTGCTGCACCACGATCACATCTTTCATGACATCCTCAAGCGATAGCTTAGAAAGGAGATAGCCGATCTCATAGACGCTGAGGCTGGTCGCGGGGGAGGGGGAGGCGTAGAGCAGATCCTTCTCGGAGACGATCCCCACCAGGCGCCCACGCTTATCGACCACCGGCAAGCGCCGGATTTTGTTCTCGCGCATTAGGCTGAGGGTCTCATCAACCGGCATCTTTGTGTTGGTTGTAATCAGATCCGAGGTCATGCGATCTTTGACTAACATAGTTGTTCCTCCTCACGAGTGGCTAAGTTGATTCTTAGTTCTTATGAAGCGAATTTAGTTCATTATGGCACAGCTTAGGGGTTTGGCAACTGGACACTTTCTATCAGGGCACGATGTAGACCATGAAAGGCTTCCCCGCCGGGGAGGGATAGCGTGTGGCGCGTCCTTCAGGGAAGCGAGATCGCAGTAATTGCATATCGGTCTCATTCTCGAGGCGTAGAATGTACATGCGTGGGCGATCTAAATTGCTGCTCGGAATCTCCTCGGCTGATGTCAACATGTTTGTCCACGTGGGCAGCCCCAATTCGAAGGCGACAGCGTCCGCGACGAGCCAGCGTCCTTCATTGATCACGTAGGCATTGGAGAGATCGCCCAAAATTGTGTCAAAGCTGCGAAGCGCGGCGGCGACCTCGCTGGTGTTCGGCACCTCCGGTCGATAGGCGGCCGCGTGGCGCACGAAGACGCGATGCGCGTTGAGGCCCACGCTGGCCACGAGCAACATCACGATCAGCGCCACGTGCAGCGCGCGCCACCCTCCATCTTGCCACGTCGCGCGGACGCCGACCCACCAGCGGCCCACGGGCAGCGCGACTAAGGTGAAGATGACGGGGATCGCCGCGCCGGTTCGCACCACGCTGGGATTTTCATCGGGGAAGGCTAAGGCCAGCGCGGACGGCAGCCAGGCGATGCATCCCGCCAGGAGAAGCGCGGCCGTGCGCGCTTCTTGCCGCCACAGCACGCGATAGAGTGCCGTGATCGCGCCCAAGATCAGCAGCGCGCCCGCGATGGGCGTCAGTACCGGCGCGAAGGGAATCGCACTGAGGGGCATGAAGTCGCCGCGCCAGTGGAACATCAGCGCCAGGTTCTTGAGGTTGCGCAGGAAGATCATCCAGGGCGAGCCGGGGATGGGGTTGCGGGAGAGATACCAGGTAGAGCGTCCCCAGAAGGCGCCGGGATCCCACAGCATGAAGCATCCTAGCGGGACGAAGACGAGCGCAGCGGTGACGACGGTCAGCGCCGGGCGTGTCCAGTGGAGGTTATGGAATATTTTATCCCCTTCTTCGCCCAGCGCACACGCCAGGAGCCAGGCAAAGGCCACGGCCAGGGGCGTCAGGCGGAAGGCGGTGTAGCCGTAGAGGCCGGTGCCCAGGCAGAGGCCCAGCAT
>JAAAOZ010000420.1 GCA_009908585.1 Chloroflexota bacterium | reverse complement strand
ATGGAGGTTGGTTGATTTGTGATTTCCTCTGGCATAAAACTATTCTCCTTCTCGATTTTAAAATTGGACTGAATCTCTTGAAAACTTAATAACTGAGGTATTATAATGTACTTGGGTGGGTTGTCAAACGTACATCTAAAACGTACATCTAACCCGTAACCCGATCAGTACTCCTGATATCCTCTGCGTTTGAACTCTTTTAGCTCTCGTTGCACCCGCCGGTTGGCATCCCGCTTGGCGATGGCCGCGCGCTTATCATACTTACGTTTCCCGCGCGCGATGCCAATTTCCACCTTGGCATAATCGTTAACGATGTACATCTTCAAGGGGACGATGGTGTAGCCTTTCTGATTGACATCTCGCTCAATGCGGTCAATTTCCCGCCGGTGCATCAGCAGTTTGCGCGGACGCTTGGGATTGTGTGTCCAGATGCCCGCCTGTTGATAAGGCGCGATATGGACATCCATCAGCCACAATTCGCCGCCGCGAACGACGACATAGCCTTCCTTGAGGCTGACGCGGTGATCGCGCACGGACTTGATCTCTGTCCCCTTGAGCGCGATCCCTGCCTCATAGCGATCCTCGATGAAGTATTCGTGGCGTGCCTTTCTATTGGTCGATACGATCTCGATCTTCGATTCTGGCATAAGCCCTAGTTTTGCTCCAGCAGATATTCAATCGCGCGATCCAGTTGCGGATCCTCATCCTCCGCTGTATCCATTGGGAATTCCACTTTAATATCGGGCGTGAGGCCATTATCGTGGATCATCTGCTCATCTGGCGTGAACCAGCGAGCGATGGTGACTCGGAATTGCGAACCGTCATCCAAATCGTAGGGCACCTGGACGGAGCCTTTGCCCACGGTCTGCTCTCCAATCAAAACGGCGCGGCCACGATCCTGCAAAGCGCCGGCCACAATCTCCGAGGCGCTGGCGCTGTACTGATCCACCAATACGACCATCGGAATATCCTCGCCTCGATCACCATCATAAGAATAGAAACGCTCCTCCTTCCCGTCGCTGTCGCGCTTGATTGCGACAAGCCCTTCATCCAAGAAGAGATCCGACATCGTGATGGCTTCAACCAACCAGCCGCCGGGATTACTACGCAGGTCAAAGACCAAGCCCTGCGGATTCTCGCGCTGTAGTTCCTTAAGCGCTTGCTCCACTTGTTGCGTCGCGCCCTCTCCAAATTCCAGCAGGTGGATGTAGGCGATATCATCCTCCAGCATCTTGGATTCGATCATCGGGACCTCGATGCTCGCGCGCGTCACCGTGATGTAGATGGGATCGGGTTCACCTTCCCGCGCGATCTTGAGTTCCGCCTCGCTGCCGGCCGGCCCACGCACGAAGCTGATTGCCTCATAGAGGCCCAAGCCCACAATAGATTTATCTCCCACGGCCAAGATCAGATCACCGGGCTTCACCCCGGATTTCTCAGCAGGCTGCCCAGGCAGGAGACTCTCGACTTTCAAATAGCCATCTTCCGTCATCGTGACCATCGCGCCAATGCCCTCGAATTCCCCACTGGCATCTTCATTGAGAATCGAGGCGATCTTCGGCTCGATAAAGGAGGTGTAGGGGTCATCCAAGGTCAACAACATCCCGCGAATCGCACCGTAAGCTAAAGTTTTGCCATCTGGGATTTCGCCATAGTACTCGTTACGCATAACTTCTATGACTTCCCTTAAGATTTGGAAGTCGAACTGGGTAGATTCTGGCGTAACCTCTTCTGTCGCTGTCTCGCCCCCTTCGACCTCCGTTTCGGCTTCGCTCCCGGAGGGAGTGGAGCGGGGGGCCTCAATCGTCGTCACCCGGCTGCTGCTCCCCGTAGCGGGGCGGTTGACCAAATAGCCGACGAAGAATCCACCCGCGAATGTTCCAGCCAGTAATGTCGTAGCAACAAAGATTGCCACAACAACCATCATCGTCCTTTTCATGCGTTATTCTCTCCTCAGCAACTCAGTAAATTTAAAACAGATATTCATCATACTAACCGCAGCTATGTATTCTAACACAGTGTTAGCGAGATTCAAGACCTCGTTCCAGCAGGGTAGTGCAGATAGGAGATTTTTCAAATCCAGATCTTCCTTTTCCCTATATTCTGGGGTATTTCAACTTCCGACTATATATATTATGTAAAGTCAGGCCTAAAATCGCGTCATAGAGGCTGAATTGGATATAACGTTCCTTCCGTAAAGCCGCGCTCGCGATAGTAACGTCGCGTGCCGACGGCGGCGATCACGGCCAGTTCGTCGAATCCCGCATCGCGCGCCATCTCAGCGGCGATCTCCAGAAGCTCCGTGCCTAAGCCGCGATGTTGGCCGCCGCGACCGTGCGCGCCCAGCGCCTGCGCCGGGCCATAGACGTGCACCTCGCGGATCATCGCCGCTGTGCGAATCTCCGGGATTGCCAGTTCGCTGCGCGGCGCGTGCGGCAACGAGAGCCGCAGAAAGCCGGCCAGATATCCGCCCGGCGTGAGATATTGTAGGAAATACTCCTCTGTGGCGTCCGTCGTGTACGAGACTATGTCTAGGGTCGCGTGATCAAAATCCGCCTGGATTTTACCGCGCACCTCGCGGCAACGGATGCACTGACAGCGCAATCCTTCTTTGGCCATCCGCTGCTGGATGATTTGGCGCAGATTGCTCTTTGTTGTGCCCGCAACGATATATTGCGCCGGAATGTCGCGCATCAATCTATTTACTCGGCAGTAGGGTTGAATCAGCAATTTACATTGTTTCAATAGCTCGATCAGGTCTTCCTCTGAGTATGGCTCATACTCACCGCGCTCCCAGAGCTTATGCAATCCGGTATGTTCAAGTAAGGCCGTTGGGTAGATTTTCATTTCGTCAGGCCGGATGGCGGGATCGTCCCACAGGCGTTTGAAGTCCTCTAAGTCGGATTCTAACGTCGCGCCGTAGAGATTGGGCATCCAGTGCAGGACGATCTTGAAGCCCCCCAGGCGCAGCAGGCGCATCGCGCGCTTGGAATCGGCGACGGTGTGGCCGCGCCGATTCAATTTCAGAATGTGATCGTCCAGCGATTGCACGCCGATCTGCACCTTGGTCACGCCCTGGCGACGCAGGCGCACGATCTCATCCGGCGTGATCCAATCCGGGCGCGTCTCGATGACCAGGCCCACATTGCGATGCGGCGCCGTCTCATTGTAGCGCAGCGCCTCCTCCAAGGTCTCCGACTCCGTCTCGTTCATCGCGTCGAAGCAGCGGCGGAGGAACCACGCCTGATAGCTCTCTGGATAGTACGACCACGTCCCGCCCAAAATGAGCAACTCAATCTTGTCGGTGGCATGGCCCAGCGCCTCCAATGCCTGGATGCGAACGTGGGTTTGCTCGTAGGGATCATACTCGTTCTGGATGGCGCGTAGCACGCCCGGCTCGCCGTCCAAGTAGCTCTTGGGCGCTTGCGCCTGCTCCGGGCAGAAGATGCACTCGCCAGGACACTCGAATGGCTCGGTCAACACGGCGACCGGCGCCACGCCGGAGATGGTCCGCACGGGCCGCCCTCGCAATCGCCGCTTAAGCGCCGGATCTCGCGCCAGGGACCCCTCCTCCACGAATCGTTCGTAGGCATCGATGAGTTGTGATTTGGCGTACAGTCCACCCTCCGGACGCGGGTATCGCCGCAGGATCGACATTAATTTGTCCCTCACTTGATCCTGCGGCAGCGCTTGGATGGCGCGCAACGCGCCCAAGACATTCTCGCGTTCCTCTGGCGTATCTAAATCTAAGGTCTTTGGTATGCCGTTCTTTGTCATGACCTTCATTATAACACACCCCTTGTCAATTGGCTTTGGGCCGATTATACTTGGGGGCACTATGGAAGAGATGGGAGAGATGCAAGAGATGAAAGAAGCTGTGGCGCAGCAATTGCGCGAGTTGAATCGGAGGTTTTACGACGAGTTCGCCGGTTCGTTTGCCGATTCGAGGGCTGCGACGGAGCCGGGCGTTGAGCGCATCTTGGCGCACGTCGAGGCCGGGGATCACTTCTTGGATCTGGGCTGCGGCAATGGCCGCGTGGCGCTCCAACTGCCGAGGGGCTGTCATTACGTGGGCGTAGATTTTTCGGCGGAGATTTTGGCGCTGGCGAAAGCTCACGTGATGGCCTCGCAGGCCGAGAATCCTACGCTACAAGCATCGCACTTCATCGCGGCGGACTTGGTCGCCGCTCCGTGGCCTGAATTGGTCGCGGAGTTTTCGACCCGTTACGATTGGATTTTGCTCCGCGCGGTATTGCATCACGTCCCCGGTTTTGAACACCGCTGCGAGATTGTGGCGCAGGCGGCTTCTTTATTGGCGCCGAAGGGACGCTTGGCGCTCGCTAACTGGCAATTCACCGCCATTCCGCGTTTGCGAAAGCGTTTCCTGCCGTGGAAGACCATTGGGCTGCACGTAGAGGATGTCGAGCCGGGGGATTATCTGTTGGATTGGCAGCGCGATGGCTATGGCTTGCGCTACGTCCATTTGATAGATGAAGATGAAACCCGTCGGTTGGTCGAGGCTGCGGCCCTCCACATCGAAGAGATGTTCCGCGCGGACGGCCACAGCAATGATCTGACGCTTTACGCCGTGGCGGCGCCTACGCCGTGACGGCGCATCATTACGGCGCCACGCGATAAATCGTAGCCTCCGGCGTCTGATAGACGATCTCCAGCCAGCCGCGCTCGACCATCGGCGCGAACTTTGTCTCGCCCTCCGGCAGCATGTAGGCCCGCTCGTAAGGTGTCATAATGACGTACTCCACCTCGTAGCGCTCCAAAATCTGTCGCGCGACCGCCGGATCGGGCGTGTTGTAGAAGCTGCGGATGTCCATTTGACGCTTCTCCACCGTACCGCCGGGCATCGCCATCCGCTGCTGAACCTGGTGCCAGCGCCACGCTGTCACCGCCGGTAGGCCGGTGTAGACGCTGCCCCGATTTCCCCAGAGATACTCGCGCTCTGCCTGCGCCTCGATGATCGTGGGCGAGCCGCTCACGTTCTCCTGCAGCCAGCGGATCACGCCGGCATCAACGCGCAATGGAATCTCCCCGCCGTGCTCATATTGTACCGCGTAGGACATATAAGCTGCCCCATCCAACGTGCGCGGAGCCTCTGGACGCCAGCGGTCGCGCACGCGCGCCGGGATCGCCAGCACGGGATAGAGCGCCGTCGCGAAGAGAAGTAACGTCAATCCGACGATGATGGCATCCCCCACCCATGTATCGCGATAGAGGCGCTGGAGCGGGTTCTCCTTGGGTGTCTCTCCAGGCGCCGACATCACCAGATGTAGCAATCGCTCGACGGCGACGGCGGCGCTGAGGGCCAACAACATCCACACCTGGAGGTAGAATTTGAAGACGGTGTTCATCCGCCCGATGTCGCCACGCAGAACTAAGATTTCCACCATTAGGCTGAGCGCCATCGCTGTGCCCGTCATAAACCACATGAGTCGAGCGCGCGGCGCTGTATCGGGCGCGATGACCAAGAGGCCGGCAAGCGCTCCCAGCGGCACCGCGATCCACGCGATCTGCACCTCCAAGATCAGCAAAATGCTCATCAACAGCAACAGCCCCACACTTATGACGGTCCCCCAGATGATGATATCGAATATTTCATCGTCGTCTCCTCCAAGCCAACGCTGGATAGCGCCCCACCCTTGTGCCAGCACCAGCAGCCCGAGCGGGAGGAGGAAATGCCCGTACATAATCAGATACTGCTTTAGAGATGTGTGCGGCCCCGGCCAGCGCTCGAAGGCGCTGTAAGCGACGACGTAGTTCGCGGTGAAGGGACGGAATAACAGCTCGGCTAAAATGACAATCAGGAACGGTGTGGCCAATTTTAGTAGGACGCGGAGCAATTTGGGCAAAGGTTCGGGGCCGGTTGCTTGCTCCGCTTTATCTGCTGCGAAGAAAGCCTGTAACAGCACCGCAATGCTCATCAAGCCGATGTAGGTAGGATAATCCCAGGTGTTGGTCGCTCTGAGCGCGCCGGCGACCAGCGCCGCGAGGAGAAAAGAGCCAAGGGGGCGAGGCAACAACGCGCTCAGATAGAGGTGCCATCCCTGCGTTGTGGCGTGGACTTTCCGCTTGACGCCCACGATCCATTGGATCGCGACGGCCAATGCCAATTGTGTCAGCGGATAGGCCATACTGTGCGCGTGGAGATCGGCGTAGAGGAACGAGAAAAGCGGGAATTCGTTGATCGCGCCGACGTCGCCGCCCTTCGCGGTCAAGATGCGAGTGGCGTTCCAGTACCACCACTCTGTGCGGAACATCAGCCGCTCACCTTCAAAGAGGACTTTCCAGACGCCGGCCAGGGCTGAGACCCAAGTCGAATAGCCGGGAATCAGGCTATCGAATTGCACATCACCGATCTTTGCGAATCCGACAACCAACAATTGCACCTCGCCTAAATTGCCTAACAGAAGCACGAGCAGCAGCCCCAACAGCCCCGCACGGTGCCCCCGGCGCTCGCTGCCCTCAACCAGATTGGAGGCCAAGGTATAGGCCCCCATCCCCGTCATCGCGAAGAGCATCGGGATCGCCAAGTTATATCCGATGCTGGGGATGATGCCCAAGGCTTTGATCAGCGCGCCGACCAGCACGAAGCCGAAGTAGTAGTAATTCATCGTCCCGCCGGCGAACCACGGATCGTAGGGCGGGAACCAGGTAGACTTGAGCACGGCGTTCAGGTAAGCGAAGTCCATCGGTTTCTCGCCGCCAACCACGGGATGCCACAGATCCGGGTTAAGATAACGCACGCCAACCCAAACCAGGAAGAGCGCCAGGAAGATGCCCTCGATGCGCGCAAGGGCGCGCCAATGGGTTAGAACAAACGTTCTGAATTCAGAATGCCTGGCGCGCACAACCGCCGCCGCGACGCCGATCTCGATGAAGAAGATGGCCCATAGCAACGCGCGCGTGTGCGGCACGAGGTGCAATCCGGCCAGCAGCCACGCGGGGTACGTCCACAGCAACAAACCAGCAACCTTGGCTAAGCCGTAGCCCCTATAGCGCAGCGCGGGGAAGATGTGGTAGAGCAACACGAAGCCCATCCATCCCAGCAGGGTCAGCATCAGCCACCAGAGCAACACGGCCAGCGGCTGGAATTGATTGTGCCAGGCGTCGCGATTGAAGAGTTTTGACCACGTGCCGCCGGATGCTTGTGCCTCCCGCATCTCCGGTGACATCAGTAGCTTTGCCTCCCCGGCGCCCTGGCGCGTGGCCTGGCGGGGTGTCATCCATTGCACATCGTTTAACAGCGTGGCGGGGAGCACGATCTCCGCCTCCGCGCGCGAGTATGCCGGCGTCTTGGCGAAAATCAGCACGCGCGGATGATCGTAGACGCTGAAGGCCTCCTCGGCCGGCGGCAGGGAAACTGAGCAGCGGCGCGCGTTGGTATAGAGCGCCGGCGGGATCTCGAAGGGCGATTCTTGATCGGGGAATTGGCACGGTCCCAATGAGGGATAGGAGACGAACTCCGCTAACAATTCGAAGCCCAAGCTGCCGTCGAAGAGCGCATCGTAGTACGCTGTGGTCAACGGATAGCGCATCGGCAGGCGCGGGATCGAGCCGTAGAGGCGGTTGCTGGAGAGCGCGATGTAATCCACCTCATCTAACGCGTTGAGCAGTTGCTCGCGTTTCTCGATGGTGTCGTTGTCATAAAGCGTCATCAAGCCGCCGCCCATCGCCGTGATGCCCCGATACCAGTTACGGTAGGGATCGTGGCCATCGATGCGCAAGGGCAGGGAATCATCCCAATGCTCATTGGCGAGGACCGAGGTCTCCAATTTAATCGCCGGCCCTTCTATCAAATCCATAAAGAGATACAGATCCTCCCCCGCCGTCCAATCTTGTAGGGGTGGGAAGAGAGCTGTCACCGTCACGTTGCCCAGCGCCGGCGCCTCGGCTGTGATGGTCGTTTCAGCCAGTACCGTCTGTTGATTTGGGTCTGCCGCCAGCATAAGATGGATCTCGC
>JAAAOZ010000021.1 GCA_009908585.1 Chloroflexota bacterium | reverse complement strand
GGTCTCGACCTTGCGCGTGATCTCCCACAGCCCTTCGATGGCCGGGCCGATGTACTGCGCCAGACACCGCATCGAGTAGCGATCCTGGATCAGATCGCCGTCCCGGTATTCGTGGCTCCCGTCCAATTCGTCGCGGCTCATCTTCGAGCCTTCTAACAGGGTGAGCATCTGCTCCGCCGCGCGGATTTGTCCCAGGTGAGGCTTGCACTGATGGATGAAGGGATGGAAGGATTGGTTGGTCCCGTACATCGCCTGGAGGCTCAAGGCATGAGCGCCCAGCGTCAGCGCCAGCAGACTGCGCATATCGTAGACACAATTCGCGGCGACGCCCGTCATCACCGAGGTGCCGTTGATCATCGCCAGGCCCTCTTTGGGCTGCATGTTCATCCGTCTCAGGCCCAACCGTTCCAGCACCTCCGTCGAGGGCAACACCTGACCCTCGTAGTCCACGGTGAAGCAGGGATCCAGCCCGATCAAGGAACCGGCGATATAGGTCAGGGGAACCAGATCGCCGCTGGCGCCGATAGAGCCAAGCTCCGGTACGCGCGGCGTCACATCGGCGTTGAGAAAATCAACGATGCGCTGGATCAACTCAAGGCGCGCCCCGGAGACCCCCTTCATCAACGTGTTGGCCCGGAGTAGCATAGAGGCTCGCACATCCTCGACCGGCAGATTATCGCCGGCGCCGGTTTTATGATACCAGATAATATTGTTTTGAAGCTCGGCTGCATCCTCCGGCGTGATGATCACGTCGGCCATCCCGCCAAAGCCGGAGGTCACGCCATAGACGGGCATGCCGCTACACGCTGCATCTTCGATACACGTGGCCGCAGCAACGACCCCTTCTACAATTGAGGATTCCTCGGTCAAAGCGACAGGGACTCGCTTTCGAGCCACAGCCACGACGTCTTCCAATGTCATGTCGTCCCCGCGCACCACGACCGTCTCAGTGGGTAAATCATACTCTGCCGGTGTAACAGTGGTAACTTCCCGTATATGCTCAATCATTTCTACTATCCTCCTCATAATCCCTCATGATAACGAACCTATTCCAAAATGTACCTACTCAAGCTCCAACTGGATCGTCAAAGTCGGCATGCCGAGATCGCACATATTGGCAGCGGCGCCATAAAGCTCCCGCTGTAGGGTGCTTCGTCAAAGCATCACCGGGGATTTGGCCATCCCCTCCGAGCCTGGGTGAGTCATCACGTCCAAACTTTCTCGAATTCCCCCGTCAAGCGCAATCTATAAATCGCCGGTCACCCGCTTGTTTTAGATCTTGCATTCGCAGTGATCTGGTGAATTTCAAAAGAGTTACCATGAGCGGGATTCACCGCTAATGGATGAAAATTTTTCACCACAGAGGCGCAGAGAACACTGAGTTTTTTTATTTTTCTCCGTGATCTCACATGTAGAGCACTTCACAACGAGAGCCTTACGATGATGAATGCGCGTATTACGACAAAATTCACCGCCCTGTTGTGAGGGGAGTGCCAAAATTGCGGGGATACAAATTTGATCATTTTGCTCAACACCCACAACGCTGCAATCAACTTAACTGTGAACCAGGATCATATACCATCGCCAAGCTATCGTGGGGATAAAAAGGAGCAATAGACCAACAAAGAGGTTTCGAGGAGAATGAGAGGCCCAAAATTGTGTGCTAAGGTAGTTCCAGGTTTAAAAACACCCAAACCCGTTATCACGGAGCCTCAGAAAATCGCACGTTCTTGAGAGATTTGGGTTCTGAACAACCCAGGCAATTTATAATTAGGTTAGGCCGTTCCAAGAAAATAAATCTCCCCAAAACGACCTATTTTTTGATGAAAAAGCATCAGGTTTAGGAAGTTTTAATTTCTGGAACTACCTTAGTCTTATGAGCAAAGCTCCAAGCCATCATCACCGAGGACGTCTGAGCAGATAAAATCAGCTTTAAATACGTTCCCAAGACGGGGACGAGGAGCCTGTTTTGAAATGTTATAAAAATCCGCTCACAAAACCAAACCAACACAGCAATTTATAGCGCGCGTCACCCCAACTCCGTTCACATGGCTCTGGGTCAAACACGCTCTGGAGGCGGATAAGGCCGTTCCAAGAAAATAAATCTCCCAAAAACAAGTAGTTTTCTGAGGAAAAAGCATCAGATTGGGGAGATTTTAATTTATGGAACTACCTAAGGCAACTTCTCCTACCGACCCACTTCTATATCCCGCAACTAACCCGATATTGTTGAATATACCACAAAACGGGGGATGCTACGAAGGCTTGACATTTGAACTCAATTCTACCATAATGTCTTCTGGTTGCAAACACTCTGTTTTGCAATCTTAAACTAAGCTGCTTTAAAATAAGTACAAAAAAATTACAAGAAAAATCGAGGCGTCCTTTCAAAAGGTGGGGAGGCCGGCAGAGAAATCATCCAATTACGTCACCAAGAGAGTATAATATTAATATTGCGAACGCGCGATACTCACCCCGGAGGGTCGGGAACATACAAAAGTGGAGGTTATAGTTTAATGAAGAAGCTCTTATCTTTCGGATTAAGCATCCTACTGCTGTGGATTGGAGGATGCACATCAACCACCGTCACGAGGTCAACGCCAGCCCCGACCACGACGACGTCCAACACCTCAGGCACCGACAACGTCGATAACAATGACAGCGTGCGCGCCGAAGGCGTCGTGGAACCGGCCCGCTCGGTAGTCCTCCGCGCCGAGAAAAACGGGCTCCTGGCAGATGTTTTGGTCGCTGAGGGGAAAGTCGTCGAGGCCGGCGAGATCCTGCTCCAATTCGACACCACCGAGGCCGATTTGGCCGTCCAACAGGCAGAGGCCGCGCTGATGTCGGCCCGGACGCAATTGGCTATGACCCAAGCCGGCCCTCGCACCGAAGATATCGCTGTCCTGGAAGCACAACTCGGCATCGCGCAGGCGGTCATCTCACAGAGTGTGGCACTCCGCCAAGGGCATTACGCCGGCGGCGCCATGGCCGATATCGCTGAAGCGCAAGCCCAACTCGCCGACGCTGAAGCCGCCTACCAAGAGGCGCAAGAGGCGCATCAGGAAACGCTACAATGTTACGACGTCTCACAACCCGATGGTTCCAGCAAAGAGATCTGCCCCACGCTGGGCACGTTCGAAGAGATGGCCCGCTATCAAGAACAGGCGGCTTATGCCGGATTGCTGGCCGCCCAAGCCAACCTGGAGGCCATTCGAGGGGCGGCCCAAGCCGAGGGCAGTGAACTCACCGCCAGCGAGCAATCCGCTATCGCCCAACGTGATGTTATGCTGGCCAAGCTCGCCGCGCTGCGAGCAGGAAGCTCGCCAGAGGCCATTGCGGCGGCCAAGGCGGATGTCCGCACCGCACAAGCCGAGCTGGAGACGGCGCAAGCACTGCGGGAGCGGGGCGAATTGCGAGCACCCTTCGCCGGCGTCGTGACGAGCCTCTCGATCAAGCACCGGGATGCCGTCGCTGCCGGCGATGCGTTACTCACGTTAGCTACCCTGGATGCCCTCCAAGTTCGCACCCAAGACCTCACCGAACTGGACATCGCCCACATCGAGGTGGGGCAGCCGGCCGCCGTGACGATGGACGCCCAACCTAATCAGCCCCTTTTGGGACGCATCGACCACATCGAACAGCAGAGCACGCTCTATCTCGGCGACGTGGTGTATCCGGTCATCGTCGCCTTTGAAACATCCCCACCCCCATGGTTGCGATGGGGGATGACGGCCCAAGTGGAAAAGCTGAACGATGCGGATGACCTCCCCGCATCACCCGACAACGTTCCTCCCCCAGGGGGAGATCGAGTCATCGCCGAAGCCGTCATCCAACCGGCGCACTGGAGCAATATCTCTTTTGTGAGAAGCGGCAAGATCTCCAAGATTCTCGTCGCTCCCGGAGATGAGGTGACCGCCGGGCAAGTTCTCATCCGTTTGGACGACACCCACGCCCGTCTGGCTCTCCAAGAGGCAGACGCCGCCCTGAGCGCCACCCAGGCCCAGTTGGCCCTGGCCGAGGCCGCGCCACAAGAGACCGCCATCCAGACGGCTGAGGCGCAACTCGCTGTAGCGGCCCATGATTTGGATATGGCTCAGGCGCAGTACCAGCAGTTAGTCGCCGGCGGCACGGAGGCCGAAGAGGCCGCGGCCCAGGCGCAACTCGACGCGGCGCGGGCCGCCCGGCGAGAAGCGGAAGCCTATCTCCAATGGGCCGAGGATGGGGGTGATGCGGAGAAAGCCAGGGCATGGCGGCGGCAGCTCGAGGTCATCGAGCAAGAAATCGCGGCGGCAGAGGCGCAGCTCGAGGCATTACCCGGCACAACGGCGGCCCAACTCCGGGCCGCGCAAGCCGGTATCGCCGTGGCCGAAGCGCAACACGACGTCGCTCAGGCCCAGTTGGATCTAGCCCGAGCCGGCAGCACCACCGAGGAAATCGCCATCGCCAAGGCGGCCGTGCGCCAGGCAGAAGTCGCCGTCGCCACCGCCGAGGCCGCCCTGGACCGCACGGTGCTCCGGGCGCCCTTTGCGGGCACGGTGATCAAGGTGCCATTAGCGGCAGGCGACCTGGTCGCTCCCGGTCAGACAGCCATCGTCCTCGCTACCTTGGATCAATGGCAGGCCCAAACCACCAATCTCCAAGAGCTTTCCGTGGTAGATATCGAGGAAGGGCAATCCACGACCGTCACGATTGATGCCCTCCCTGATGCCACTCTGGTCGGCGCCGTCACCCAGATAGGGCTGGAAAGCGTCGAATATCTAGGCGATACGACCTATCCCGTGACGATCACCCTTGAAGATTCCGATTATGATTTGTATTGGGGAATGACAGCCGTCGTTGAAATCTCCGCACCATAACCGGGACAAGCCAGAACCATCTGAGGTCACGAGAGCGATTTTCTCGGTCGAGCCGCTTCGAATTCCCTATCTACCCGAGTTCTTGAACTGAGAGGGTTGAAAGCTAATGTTTTGCTGGGAGAGTGATTGGCGTCTGCCCGCTCATAATCTCTTAGTAGCAAGCAAAGACGTGCATGTCTGGCGCGCATCGCTCAAACAACCCAGCATGACCGTGCACAACCTCGCACAAACCTTATCCAAAACCGAATCAGCCAAAGCAGATAGTTTCTATTTCAAGGCTGATCAACGGCGATTTATCGTCGGGCGGGGTATTCTTAGGCAGCTACTAAGTTTCTATTTGGATATCGAGCCACAGCAATTGATGTTTCGTTACTCATCCAATGGGAAACCTTATCTGGATGGAGAATTCGACGCAAGCAAGTTGAGGTTCAACTTATCGCACTCAAACGAACTGGCCCTCTATGCATTTACAGCCGGTCGTGAAGTAGGCGTCGATCTTGAATACCTCCGCAGTTTACCGGACATGGAAAACATCGCCGCCAGGTTTTTTTCGGAGCGTGAGAATACAGACTTACGCGCGCTCCCAGAGCATGACAGATTATTGGCGTTTTTCACCTGTTGGACTCGTAAAGAAGCTTTCTTAAAGGCTACGGGGGAAGGTTTATCCTATCCCTTGAAGCACTTTGATGTCTCGCTGACCCCAGGTGAACCGCCGAAACTGCTTCATGTGAAAGAGGATCCTCAAGCCCCCGCCCGTTGGTCGCTAAGAGATTTAAAACCCGCACCTCAGTACGTAGGGACCGTCGTAGCAGAAGGTAAAGATTGGCATATTACGCGCTTCCAGTGGCATAGATCGCGTATCAGGGCCGCCAATTCGTAACATTATCCCCTGCTCACTGCCTCCCATGAGGACGTCATTCTAATTCGCAACGTGCCTCTTTTTGCGCGCCTGCTGCCATACTCAAACGTTGAAATTCAGTTATAATAGATCTCCATTCGATTCATCTTCAACTACATGACTAACGACCCCCCCGACTACCTGACCATTTGACTATATGACTACCTGACTATTCTGACCACCTCAAAGGAGATCTATGATTCAAAAAAGCTGGACCTATATCAAACACTTCTTCCGGCGCGATCCCACCGTGTGGACCACCTACCTGATCCTGCTGACCGCCGCCGTCTTTCTCAACAGCTTCGGAAGCGGGCTGCTGAACGGGGTGCGCACCAACTTCTTCGTCGATACCGTGGGACTGGACGGCGGCCAGGTGCTCTGGCTGGAAGGCATCCGCGAGATACCAGGGCTGGTGCTGATGTTCATCGCCGCGCTGACGATGCACTGGGCGCTCTCGTACCGCGCGGCGACCGCGCTTCTCATCATGGGCCTGGGCTTCGCGCTCTACGCCACCACGGATAGTTACTTGGGCCTCCTGTTGATGGCGGTGCTGGCCAGCCTGGGGATGCACATGTGGTTCCCGCTCTATAAATCGCTGGGATTATCCCTCAGCCCGGCGGAGCGGGAGGGCGAGATCATGGGGCGATTGTCCTCCGCCACGGCGCTCGCCAGCATCGCAGGGATGGGTGCGGTGGCGTTGATCTCGCGCCTGCTGCCGGCGCTGTCGCTGCGGGCGTACTACGTGCTGGGCGGCGGCATCATCGCCCTGACGGCGCTGCTCCTGCTGCGCATCCCGGCGGACGTGGGCGCGACGCGCGAGCGCCAACCTCGCCTGCTCCTCAAGCGCGAGTATTGGCTCTATTACGTGCTGACCTTCTTCCAAGGCTCGCGCAAACAGGTGCTCAACACCTTCGGCCTGCTGGTGCTGGTGGAGGAGTTCGGCTTGCAGGTCTGGCAGATCAGCCTGATCCTCGTCGCCAGCGGCGTGGTGAACTTCATCGGCGCGCCTTATTTAGGCCGGCTGTTGGATCGCTGGGGCGAGCGCTACGTGATGGCGACGAGCTACACGCTGCTGACGCTGGGCTGCATCGGCTTCGCGACGATCTCCAATGTGGGGATTTTGGTCTTCCTGCTGCTACTCATCAAATTGCTGGTGACGTTGGGCATCGGGCTGGATACCTACGTCTACCGCATGGCGCCGCCCGGTGAATTGACGCCCACCCTTTCGGCGGGGATCAGCATCAACCACGTCACCTCGGTGGCGATGCCGCTGATCGCGGGCGCATTGCTGCCCCTGATCGGCTACAGCGGCGTCTTCTGGGGCACGGCGGGGCTGATTTTGCTCTCGATACCGTTTGCCCTGGCGATGCAGACAGATCGAGCGCCCCAGCCCGCCGCGCAAGAGGCTGTCGGATATAGTTAGGCCGTTCCAAGAAAATAAACCTCCCAAAAACGACCTGTTTTCTGATGAAAAGCATCAGGTTTGGGAGGTTTTAAATCCTGGAACTACCTTAGTGAAACACACCCACTCACCAATGCATCGGGAAGCCATCCATCAGCCAATGGAAACTATCTGAGACCAGGAGTCCGATCAGCCCGCAGATGAGCACCTCGGAGGATGGGAGGGCGGGGAGCGCGGGCTGTCGCATCAGGAGCCACAGGCCGTAGGCGAAACTGCCTAAGTAGAGCAACCGCCCGGCGGTGCCGATAATCGGCAGGTGGCTGAGGGCGTTGCGATGGGGCAGCAGGCGGGCGTAGAGGTCCCAGACCGCCAGCCAGAGCCAGCCGATGACGGGGAGCCAGCGGACGACGATCCACTCGGATTTGGTCATCGTAAGAAAGTCCAGGTCGGGCGTGAGGAGGATGCCGGCCAGGCAAGCGGCGCGCCTTGGCCATAGATGATCATCCCGATGCCCAGGCCCAGAGGCGCGGAGACCAGCGTCGAGGCCAAATTATGTTCTCTGCCAGACGCCATCCCTAGGGCGCCCTTCCAGAAGCATCACACCTTATCATTGCGCGTTTTTCCAACCTCCAACCTCCAATTTCCAGACCCATTCTACCCGGCCTGGCGCTAAAGTCACGAAGCGAATAGCAAGGAGCCGACAAGGAGATCTGATGAACCCATTGCGAACCTACGGACACCCGCCCTTTGACGTCGCCGTGATCCACGGCGGGCCGGGCGCGGGCGGCGAGATGGCCCCCGTCGCGCACGAATTAGCGCCGGCGTGG
>JAAAOZ010000475.1 GCA_009908585.1 Chloroflexota bacterium | reverse complement strand
ACCGACGTGAGGATCGCCGATGATTAAACTTCCTCCGCGTCGTTGCTGGGCGCTGCCGCTGCTGCTGATCCTCTTCGCGATGCTGGTAAGCGGCATTCCTAAGCTCTCGCTCTCCTACGATGAGCCGTCGCATCTGGCCGCCGGGTACGCTTACGTGGCGCGCGGTCGGGCCGGGATGTGGACGATCCCCTTGCGCGGCCATCCGCTGTTGATCAACGGCTTGAGCGCGTTGCCCCTCTACTTGGCCAATCCCGCTCTCGACGTGGAGGATCTCGCGGGGTGGGGCGCGGACCGGCGGAGCTTTGCAGAGGCCTTTATCCACGCCATCGGCCCGATAGCGCGCGTGACCTTCGCCGCGCGTTATCCCGTCGCGCTGCTCTCGGTGGTGCTGGGCGCGGTGCTCTTCCGCTGGGCGGCGGATCGCTGGGGCTACGCGGCGGGCGGCGTGGCGCTGGCGCTCTTAGCGTTCGATCCCACCTGGTTGGCGCACGGGCGCCTGGCGACGAACGACGCCGGTGTGACGGTGTTAGGCGCCTTTGCGCTCTATCTGGTCGGGCGCTGGCTCCGGCGACGCGAATGGAAATGGGCCGTCGGCGCCGGGCTGCTGCTGGGCCTGACGCTGCTGGCGAAAAGCTCCGGCGTGCTCTGGGCGGGCGCGGCCGGCCTCGCGGCGCTATGGACGTTGCGTCGCTCGCCGGAGGCCTCGGACACGCACGACCGCCGTCGCACCTTCGCACAGCTCTTGGCGATGGGCGGCGTCGCGCTGCTCGTCATCTGGGCGATGTACGGCTTCTCGTTCGGCCCGATCACGCTTGCGCCCCGGCTGCCGCGCATCCCCGTGCCGGCGCCGCTGCACTGGGAGAGCGTGCTCTTCCAGACTCAGGAGACCGGCGCGCGGCCCTTCTACGCGCTCGGTGATCTCGATCAGGGGCGGCGCTGGTGGTATTTTCCCTTCGCCTTCGCGATCAAAAATCCCGTCGCGCTGTTGATCGCGCTGGCGCTGGCCGTGGCGATCTCGCTGACCCAGCGCCGCACGTGGCGCGCGCTTCATCCGCTCCCGCTCTTCGCCGTGCTCTATCTGATCATCGCCATCACCCACGGACCGAACATCGGTTATCGCCACCTGCTGCCCGTGCATCCGCTCTTCTATCTGCTGATTGCGGACGCGCTCGCGCCGATCTGGGCCAAGCGCGGGCTGATGGCCCAGATCGGCCTGAGCGCGCTGTGCCTGGGGTACGCGGCCACGACGCTCTGGATCACGCCGCACGAGATCGCGTTTTTCAATCTGCTCGCGGGCGGCCCGAACAACGGCTGGTACTATCTCTCCGACTCCAACACCGATTGGATGCAGGGCCTGAAGGCGCTCAAGTCCTGGCAGGAAGCGACCGGCATCCGATTCCGCTACGCGGGGCCGGAGGGCTACGTGGGCTTGGCGGCGTATGATCTGGCGTACGAGCCGTTGCCCTCGACGCGCTACAATCCAGAGCCGACCTTCGATCCCGCCTTTGTGCCGCCGCCGGGCGATTACGTGATCAGCGCGCACGCGATCAACGGCTTGGGCGTCGCCGATCCCGACAATTATGCGTGGTTTCGCTATCACCGACCCGACGACGTGATCGCGCACGTGCTTTTTTATTACCGCGTCGATCCGCCGGAAGAGAATGATACGTGGCTCGTCCAGTGCGCGCAGCCGGTCGCGCCGCTGGATGAGGCGACCGTTGAGACGCGCTTTGGCTTGGCGGAGCCGCGCCGCCTCATCATCCCCTGCGAGGAGAGCTGGATCTATCCGGGCGGCGGCAGCACGCCGGGCTGGTACGCGCTGCATGATCAGCTCTTGCAGCCGGCCGGCTGGCTCGCGCGCTTGCGCCCTCGGCCCGCGCCGCAGACGGGCGACCGCTTCTTCGACCGTCATCTGAGCGATTTCTCGCTCGCTTACCGGCAGACGACCTATCGTCGCCAGCCGGCCTTCGCGCTCTTCGCCTGGGATGGCCTCCCGACGCCGCGCCCCTCCGTGGTGGCGCACTACAGCGCGCCCGCGAGCGTCCCCCCACGCGATCTGGCCGAGGCGCCGCCGATCAGCGAATCGGCGGTCTTCACGGGGCCACTCACCTTCCTGGGCGCATCCGCCTATCTCACCGAGGACACCGCCGACGTCCGCACGTGGTGGCGGGTGACGGACGGCCCGCTCGAACGCCCGCTCTCGATTATGGCGCAT
This sequence comes from Chloroflexota bacterium, assembly GCA_009908585.1. Lineage (GTDB taxonomy): Bacteria > Chloroflexota > Anaerolineae > B4-G1 > SLSP01 > JAAAOZ01. The sequence continues at coordinate 5,864 of JAAAOZ010000475.1, read as the reverse complement.
CTCGTCACCGCCGAGGGGGAGGCTGTGGCGCTGGACGATGGCCTGGGCTTCCCGCCGTCGCAGTGGCAGGCGGGCGATATTATCGTGCAGCGCCATCAATTCGCGGCGCAGAAGGCCGGGACGTGGTTGCGCACGGGCGCCTGCCCACGACGCGGTTTTTGTTCCGTTGCAGAGGGAGCGGTAAGAAATGTCATCTCGTGAGCTATCCCGTATCGTTATGGTGGGGATCATGTTAATTGTGAGCGCGTTCCACCTCTGGGACTTGCCCCATACGCCGCCCGGCTTGTGGTACGATGAGGCCTATAACGGCATGGATGCAGCATGGATGCTTCGGAGCCGGAGGCCGCAAGTGTTTTTTGTCCGCAGTACGGGGCGCGAAGCGATGGCGCATTATTTTCAGGCCTTGGCTATGAGTGTGTTAGGACCTAACCCGTCGAATTCGCGTCCCATCACCTCCGGGTCTATGGTCGGGCCGACGTTTGCTTTGCGGCTTCCCATGGCCTTGTTAAGCCTCTTGGCGATCCCGTTGATGTATCAATGGATGAGAATGTTGTTTTCGGGGCATGCGATGGGGGGCGAATGGTTGGGTGTGACTGGCGCCGCGAACTTGGGATTCTCGTTTTGGCATCTGACCATGAGCCGAAGCGGCTATCGCGTGTCGCTGGTGATCACCTTTTCATTATTGACCGGATATCTTTTCTGGCGCGGATGGCGTCATCGGCGCCTAAGATATTTTGTCGGGGCCGGGATTGCGCTGGGGCTAAGTCAATATACATATCCTACCGCGCGTTTTCTGCCGTTTGTCTACGGCGGATTTTGGTTGCTGGTAAATTTGGGACGAGATGAGGGGCGATTTCGGTTGCGGTGGGAGCGATGGCGGGATTTAGTCTTAATGGCCGTGGCCTCTCTAATAGCATTTGCCCCGCTGGCGATATTTTTCCTGCATTATCCTGATGCCTTTTCTGAGCGGGCCGCACAAGTTTTGATCACCCGTCGCTTGCGGACGGGAGATATCACGCTCGCAACTCACATTCGAAATGTGGTGGGCGCTTTCGTAGGGGGATGGGATAAGAATTGGCGGCATGGTCTGGTAGGGGTGGCCGGATTTGAGACACTTAATCTCATAATGTTCTGGGTCGGGGTTGGAGTAATCCTGACGGAGATTTTTGGGGCTGGTAAGGGCCGTCCCCAGAAAACAAACCTCCCAAGAGCAAGTGGTTTTCTGAGGAAAGAGGGCCAGGTTTGGGAGGTTTTAAATCCTGGAACTATCCAGAGGCGCGTGAAGGAAGGGCGGATCTTTCTCCTCCTTAATTTTGGGGTCGCGTGGTTACCCGCGTGGATTACGGCGGATGAGAGCGTTCAAGCCTGGCGGTTGGCGATGATCTTGCCCGCTTACTATGCGATAGCGGCGCGGGGATTGATCGCGGCGGCGCCATGGTTAGGGCGGTTCCGAGAAAATGGGTTTCCCCGAAATGGCCAGTTTTCTGAGGAAAAAACATCAGATTTGGAATTTGATAGCTCGCTAGATCGGCGGTGGCTGGGCATCCTTTTGAGCTGCGCTTTACTCATCAATGGGATGCAAACGGCCTATCGATATTTTGGCCGTTGGGCCGATCATCCTCAGGTCTACGAGGCCTTTGAAGGCCCGCATGTTGATTTCGTGCGCGAGTTGATAGCTCGGTCGTTTACGGAGGATTTGCTGGCGCCCTTTTATCTGTATGAGTATCCAACGACGCGCTTCCTATTTTATGATAGATTTGAGGAAGTTGAAGATCCTGCAACTTTGCACAGTTCGGACGAGGCGGCTTGGGTGCGCTTACGGGACGCCTATGATTTGAAAAATATGACGGTGGATAAACATAGTCCGTATGTGTGGTTGACCCAGGCGGGGCAAGCGTACCTACTTTCAGAAGCTCAGACAGATTTGTTAGTGGATATGATCTCTGAGAAGGATTCCCAAGTTGCATCATCTTATCGCTCGGAAATGGTCCGAGTGGAGGGGTTGCTGAAGGTACAGCAACAACTTGTGGCGGATTACGAAGCCATCCACCGCCTGGATGCCACATGGGGTAAGCACCTTCACCTTTCGGGGTATCAACTGACGCCCCAGCTTATATCGCCAGGGACGGATCTAAGGCTGGATTTATATTGGCGAAGTGATAGCCAGCAGCCGGTGCGGGATAAATTATTTGTGCATATCATTGATCCTCAAGGGACCACAAAGAAAATCTGGGACACCCCTGTTTTTGAAGATACACTATCCCGTTGGCGGGATTATCACGTCAGGCACGTCTATAAAATCCCGCTTGCCCCGGATATGCCAGAGGGAACGTATGGGTTACGGGTGGGCGTCTTTGATCCTGAGACGGAAACGCGCTTGAAGTTGGAAGATGAGAGATCCTCAGGGGAGGTGATGGTGCTGGGGCCGGTGTACGTCACGGAAGAGGGAGAAGATCCCCGCATCCCGCAGTATCGCAGGGAAGTTGTGCTGGGAGATAAGGCGATGTTGCGTGGATATAGAACTCAGCTGGTGGAAGATCACCTGCGGGTGTCTTTGGTGTGGGAAGCGCTAACCTCAATGTCTGTGGATTATACTGTCTTTGTGCATGGGGTGGATGAGAATGACACGTTGGTGACCAGTCATGACGCCCAACCCCTCAACGGCGTGTATCCCACCTCGCACTGGGAGGTGGGACAGGTGATCGTTGATACGTTGACCTTAGACTTGCCTGCGGAAGGGCTTCAAGGAGAAGTGTCTCTTGTGGATTACATGAGGGTGGGATGGTACGATTTATCTACGATGGAGCGCGTGCCTGCGTTTGAATATGGTGAACGGTTGGCGAACGATGTGATTGTACTTACCGCGTGGAGAGAGTGATGGGCATCGAGAGCAAGGTAGAAAATCGCACGTTGGTCCAATCCAGCAAGCGTCTTGGGCGATGGGTAGCCATTGGCTTGTTACTCGTCCTGTTTGGATTATTGATCAGGGAGGCGACGTTTTATTCAATGACCACTGACGAACCTTCCCATCTGGCCGCCGGTTATGCGGTGCTGGCGCGGGGGCGGGAGGGAATGTGGACGATGCCTTTGCGAGGTCATCCATTGTTAGTGGATGCGTGGGCGGCGCTGCCGCTCTACCTGGTAAATCCCGATGTGCCTTTGGAAACTTTAAATGGCTGGGGAGTTAATCGACCGGCTTATGCCCAGAGCTTTATCGAGTCGATAGGGCCGCTGAATCAGGTTGCATTGGCCAGTCGCGTGCCCCTCATCCTTTTGACTATGCTGTTGGGTGCTACCGTCTATCGCTGGGCCACTGATGTGTGGGGCGCGAGGGTTGGCCTCCTAGCGTTGGGAATCTTGCTGTTCGACCCCACGTTGTTGGGCCATGGCTGCCTGGCCACGAATGATGTGGGCGTGACGGTGCTGGGCACCTTAGCTCTCTATTGGATATGGCGCTGGGCCAAACGCCTTAGCTGGAAGTATGCCGTCTGCGGCGGCGTTTTTATGGGATTAACGATGCTGGCCAAGGGGTCGGGCGTGCTATGGGCCGTGGCAGGTGGCGGCGCGATGATCGCGCGGTCGATCTCGATGCGCTCCGCACAATTCCGGTCTCGGCTCCTGAAGCAGAGCGTGGTCATGGCGGGGATAGCTTTTTGCATCGTATGGGCGATGTATGGGTTTGACGTAGGCTCCCTGCCGGATGTGCCGCTGCCCGTGCCCGCGCCGCTTCATTGGCAGGGGCTTTTTTATCACACCTCGGATGCGGAGACGCACACAGTTTATGCCTTGGGCAACGTTAAACAGGGGCATTGGTGGTGGTATTTCCCCTTGGCTTTTGTGCTGAAGAATCCGGTACCGTGGTTAATCGGGGGGATGATGGGCGTCGGCGTTTGGTTGTGGCGAGGGCGTCATCGTGACTTATATTATGTGGGTGGCTTTGTGCCGTTGTACATAGGGGTTGCCATCACGCAAGGGCCAAATATCGGCTACCGGCATCTCTTACCCATCCATCCGTTTATTTATTTCCTGATAAGTTCAGGGGGGGGGCGGCTGGCAGATTTGCTGGCTGACGCGCCCCGCAGAGGGCGACAAACCCTCCTGCTTATCGGCGGATTACTGGGGGTCTGGTACATCGGCGGTACTCTGCGGGCGTATCCCCACACGATCTCTTATTTCAATGAACTGGCCGGCGGCCCCGAAAATGGATGGCGCTATCTGGCCAGCTCGAATACAGATTGGTGTCAGAGTTGGAAGGCCATTCGGACGTGGCAGAATGAGACGGGGCATGCCTTTGGCTTTTCGGCTTCTACCGGCTATTTAACGCCGTCGGATTACGGGATAACGGATTATCGGTTGTTGCCGCCCTCTTTAGGCGCACCGGGTAAGTTGCTGCGCCCGTGGTTATATCCGGCCCCAGGGAAATATGTGATCGGCGCCAATACATTGAGTGGATTGAGTGTGCCCTTTATTGAAAACTACAGCTGGTTTCGATATCATGTGCCGGACACAGTTATCGGGGGGAGCCATTTTTATTACCAGGTGCCGGAGCCAACGCAGCCGACGTGGGTGGCGCAATGCAGTCGGCCCGTTCACCCCCTAAACGCCGACGCTATCTCCGAAGGGTTTGGCGCGATAAGCCCCCGCAATGTGATATTCGATTGTGCTCATACGTGGATTTATCCTTATGGCGGGCGCACGACCGGCTGGTATGCCCTCCACGATCAGACGTTGCAATCCAGCACGATCAAGGAATCGCTTTACTTGGCGGATTCTCAAATCGTCGAGGACTTTCCCGGAGAAGCAATTGCGCATTCAATCGGGGCGCATCATCTGGATGGGGTGCCGCAGAGTTTTAGACAATGGGCGGATCGAAGGTCTCCTGCCTTTGCGCTTTACGAATGGCAGCCGGAGGATCAAATCCTGCCGATTCCCGATATGCAAAGGGGCGTGCCGGCCAAGGCCGAGGCGGTGCCTCTTGTTGGCTCGGAGGATGCGTTGCGTGAAGCTCCTTGGCTTTTTGACGATACGATGACGTTGTTGGGCGTTAATATCGGGAATGAAAATGAAAATAAAAAAGAAGCGGGGTCTCAAAGCGCGGAGACCTTGGGCATCGAGACGTGGTGGCGAATGGAAAACACCGCTCCTTTCACGCGCTCTTTTTCTATTATGGCGCACTTAGTCGGCGAGGCGGGAGAGAGCGTGGCGGTGGCGGATGGTTTGGGCGTCTCTCCGATAGCCTTGCGGCCAGGGGATGTAATCGTTCAATATCATGAGTTCGAAGGGTCTTTGAATAAAGCTTTTTGGTTGCGCACCGGCGTTTATTGGTTGGATGACGGGAAACGGTGGCCCATAGCCGGGGATGCGCCCAATGACGCTGTTTTCGTTCCCCTTCGATTAGAATGACTCGGCTGAAAAAAGCTAAAGGGGGGGATCGCAAAGGCGCCAAGGCGCTAAGGAAAAATAAGGCAATGGTTAATTTTCGTGATCAGAGACGGTGATTTCCTAAATGGATGGTGGTGAATTTTGACTGATGATCCAATGAAGCTCAATAGGGTCTAAGTTGATGGTGGCGCCCAAAACCCACACAAGGCCCAAAAAGGAAATTGGTGTAACAAAGCCGCACCTCCTCCCTGATCTGTCTAGACAGATCCCTCCCTCCTCCTCTCCGTTCAATGGAGAGGAGGAGGGGTTGGGGGTGGTGGAGAGGCTTTATTGTGAAACCATCGGGATGGTTCAAGGGGTAGTGGAAATCGGTTTACACTTTTGTTTTGCGTAGAAATTCAATATCTTTAAAAAACAGAGGCCTGGCTGGCGAATACCTTGGCCCCAAGGCCCAATGGCCGAGGGAATTCGCGGCTACGGGG
>JAAAOZ010000131.1 GCA_009908585.1 Chloroflexota bacterium | reverse complement strand
CTATTTACCGCAGGACAGATCAACACCCTGACGTTGTCCAATCGGATCGTACGTTCGGCCACGGCGGAGCGATTAACAGATGCCGCAGGTCGCCCCACTCCGCCCTTGCTGGATCTCTATCGAGAGTTGAGCGCCGGCGGCGTCGGGTTGATCATCACCGGACATCTGTACATCCACTGCTCCGGCAAATGCCACCCGGAGATGACGGCCATCGACGACGACGCGCTCATCCCCGCGCTGGCCGAGTTAGTCGAGGCGGCGCATGCGGGCGAGAGCAAGATCGCAGCGCAGATCAATCACGGCGGGATGCAGTGCAGCCGCGAGACGGTGGCGCAGACCATCGCGCCCTCAGCCATCGACGCGGACTTTCTCCAACGCCCCGCCCGCGCGATGACGGAGGATGAAATCGCGCAGATGATTCAGGCCTACGCCCAGGCCGCGCGGCGCGCGCAAGCCGCCGGATTCGACGCGGTGCAACTTCACGGCGCGCACGGCTACCTCATCAGCCAATTCCTCTCGCCTTTCGTCAATCGGCGCACCGATGCGTGGGGCGGCAGCTTCGAGAAGCGCCTGCGCTTCCTGCGGGAGGTCGTCCAGGCCGTCCGCGCGGAGGTCGGGGCAGAGTATCCCCTCTTCATCAAGTTGGGGATGAAGGACGCGGACGCGGTCGAAGGCAGCCTCACGCCGGAGGACGGCGCGCGCATCGTCGGGGAACTGGCGGAGATGGGCCTAGATGCGGTCGAGATCAGCGGCGGCATCGGGGGCGGGGCGAGCCTGAATTCGCCGCCGGGGATTCGCACGCCGGAGGATGAAGCCTACTTCCGGCCGCTGGCCCAACGCGCCCGCGAGCAGACCGACCTGCCCATCGTCCTGGTCGGCGGGATGCGCTCGCGCGCCGTGATGGAGGAGGTTCTGGCCGCCGGGGACGCCGATTTCGTCTCGATGTCGCGGCCCCTCATCTGCGAGCCGGATCTGCCCCGGCGGTTGCGGGCGGGCCAGGAACGCGCCGCCTGCATCTCCGGCAATCAATGCTGGCCGAAAGATATGGATGAGGGCATCGCGTGCAAATGCCCCGGCGTGGAGCGCCCGTAGCTCTCTAGCTAGCGATGCACATCCTGCTGATCGCACCCTACTTCGGCGGCAGTCATCGCGCCTGGGCAGAGGGCTATGCCCGCCACAGCCGCCATCGCGTCGAGGTGTTGCACCTACCCGCGCGCTTCTGGAAGTGGCGGATGCAGGGCGGCGCGGTCACGCTGGCCGAACGCGCGCGCAAGCAGTTCACGGCATCCGACGCGCCCGATCTGCTGCTGACCACCGATATGCTCAATCTGCCCGCCTTCTTGGGCCTGAGCCGCGATTGGCTGAGCGATACCCCAGTGGCGCTCTACTGCCACGAAAATCAACTCACCTACCCGATGGCGCCGGATCAGAAGCGCGATCTGACCTACGCCATGATCAACTGGCTTTCGATGTTGGCAGCGGATCGGGTCTTTTTCAACTCGGAGTATCATCGGGCGGATTGGTTCGAGGCGCTGCCGCGCCTTCTCAAGCACTTCCCCGATTTCACGCACGTGCATCGGATCGCGGCGGTGGAAGCGAAGGCCAGCGTTCTGCCCGTCGGCTGCGCCCTAACGCGCTTAAATCGCGCCCGCACCGAGGCCAAATCCGACGACGACGGCCCGCCGATTATCCTGTGGAATCAACGGTGGGAGTACGACAAAGCGCCCGCCATCTTCTTCCGCGCGCTGGATGCCTTAGTCGCCGAGGGGATCGATTTTCGCGTCGCGCTGGCGGGCAGCAACGTCCGCCAGCAGCCGGAGGAGTTCGAGGCGGCGCGGGAGCGCCTGGGCGCGCGCGTGATCCACTACGGGCGCGCCGACGCGGAGACGTACGCGCAACTCCTCTGGTCCTCGGACATCGTCGTCAGCACCGCGCGTCACGAGTTCTTCGGCATCGCCGTGGTGGAAGCAGCGTACGCAGGCTGCTTTCCCGTGCTGCCGCATCGCCTGGCCTATCCAGAGCTTGTGCCGCCCGCGCATCACGGCCGCTGCCTCTACGGGGATTTCGACGAGTTGCTCTCCCACCTCCGATGGGCGATCCACGAGATCGCATCGGCGCGCGCCCTCGCCTCCGAGTTGCGGGCATCGGTGGCAAGATTCGATTGGGCCGTGATGGCCCCACGCTATGACGCAGCGCTGGCCGCGATGCTCACCGACGAAATCACAACCTGAATCTAAGTCTTCGTGAACACCTTCCGGGAAGCTGTGAAAGGCTTCTTGAAAGGTTACAAAGTTGATACAAATCACAAAAGGAAATACAAAAGCAATGAACATCACAGACAAGTTGGAACAACGACGCCTCTATCTTTACCTGGCGATCTCGTTTGGCATCGCCTGGGCGACCTTTTTGGCGATCTATCTGACCGGCGGTCTGGTCGATAGCCCAATGGTCTTTCCCGAGGCCAATGTCTCGCTTGCGTTGATCTTGCTGGCCGGGCCGGTGATGTCCGCGCCGGCGATTGCGCACCTGCTGACGCGCATCATCACCCGCGAGGGTTGGCGCGACGCCCGCCTGCGCCCCCGCCCCGCGCGTAACTGGCGCTACTGGGCCATCGCCTGGCTCGCGCCGGGCATCCTCACGCTCGTGGGGATGGCGATCTTCTTCTGGCTCTTCCCTCGTTACTACGATCCCTCACTTTCCACACTGCGGCAGATGATCGAGGAGAGCGCGCTGTCCGCCGTCGACGTCGAGGAGGCCAATCTCTGGTACCTGATCGGCGCGCAGATCTTCCAGGCCATCTTGATCTCGCCCGTGCTCAACAGCCTGGCCACCTTCGGCGAGGAGTTCGGCTGGCGCGCTTATCTCCAGCCCAAGTTGATGCCCTTGGGCCGTCGCCGCGCCTATCTGCTAACCGGCGTCATCTGGGGCATCTGGCACTGGCCGGCCATCGCGATGGGCCACAACTACGGCTTCGCCTATCCCGGCGCGCCCATCACGGGGATCTTGATGATGATCTGGTTCTGCATCACGCTGGGGATATTGCTCGGATGGCTCACCGATCAAGCCCAGAGCGTGTGGCCGGCTGTCATCGCGCACGGCGCCATCAACGGGATCGCGGGCCTGAGCACGTTATTTATGCAAGGCAATCCTAATCCCCTGCTCGGCCCGATGCCCGTGGGGATCATCGGAAATCTGGGCTTCACCATCGTCGCCTTGGTCCTATTCTTTTTTGTCATCCCCCGCGAGACAGCGCCTTCACAAGATACCACTTCGGCCTGAATCCAGAAGATTCTTACCCTGAGTTTAGGACCACTGACGCGGGGTCTTGCCCCTTTGCCGGAGCATGCTACAATTGGGTTTTGTATGGTATGATAGTTAATAGCCGGTATGATTTTGTATTTTGATCTGAGGGAGGATATTAGATGAGTGAAAAAGAACAAGCTTGGTACGCGCTTGACAAAGAGCAAGTCGTCCAACGTTTGGAGACGGACGTTGACGCGGGGTTAGAGACGGCGGAGGCAAAACGTCGTCTTTCCGAGTACGGCTACAACGAGTTAGAGGAGAAACCCCCGACGACCTTCTGGGAGCGTTTGCTAGATCAGTTGAAGGGGTTCGTCGTCATTATTTTGCTGGTAGCCGCTGTGATTTCGGCCGCTCTGGGCGATTGGATTGAGGCCGGGGTGATCTTGGCCATCGTCGTGCTAAACGCCGCCATCGGCGTGATCCAGGAGAGCAAGGCGGAGGAGGCGCTGGCCGCGCTGAAGAAGATGGCCGCGCCCGATGCCCATGTGCTGCGCGGGGGCCATCGCGTGACTATCCCGGCGCGCGAGTTGGTGCCTGGCGATGTCGTCGTCTTGGAGGCCGGGAGCATCGTGCCGGCGGATTTGCGCCTGGTGGAGAGCGCCAACCTCAAAATCGAGGAGGCCTCGCTCACCGGAGAATCCGTGCCGGTGAACAAGCGCGCGGAATTGACCTTGGAATCGGATGCGGGGCTTGGCGATCGGCGAAATATGGCCTTTATGAGCACCACCGTGACCTATGGCCGCGCTAAAGGCGTGGTGGCCGCGACGGGGATGCAGACCGAGATGGGCCACATCGCGGAGATGATCCAGTCGGTCGAGGAAGAGCAGACGCCGCTTCAGAGGAAGTTGGATGAGGTCGGCAAGGCGTTGGGCGTCGGCAGCCTGGTCATCTGCGGCCTGGTCTTCTTAGTGAGCCTGCTCCGCCCCCTCATCGTAACGGGGATGATGCCGACCGGCGAGGAGATCGCGGAATTCTTTATGATTGCGGTCAGTTTGGCGATTGCCGCCGTGCCGGAGGGCTTGCCCGCTGTCGTGACGATCTGCCTGGCGTTGGGCATGCAGGAGATGGTCAAGCGCCACGCTCTGATTCGACGGCTCCCCGCCGTTGAGACGCTTGGCTCCGCCACGGTCATCTGCTCCGATAAGACCGGCACGCTGACGCAGAATCAGATGACGGTGACGCGCATTTGGACCGATGGGCGCAGCTATCACATCACGGGCAAGGGCTACACACCCACGGGTAAATTTGAATTGAACGGCGACGCCATCGAAGTAGCGAAGCACAAGACGCTGCAACACGTGTTGTGGGGCAGCGCGCTGGAAGAGGGCGAGGGCCAGTACCGCATGGTCGGCGATCCGACCGAGGGTTCGATGGTCGTCACGGCGGCCAAGGCCGGCTACTGGCGATCCGAGTTGGAAGAAAAATTCCCCCGCATTGGCGAGGCGCCCTTCGATTCAGAGCGCAAGCGGATGTCCACCATTCACGAGAATCCAGGGCCATTCGGGATCGAGGAAACCGATTACGTCGCCGTGGTGAAAGGCGCGCCCGATCTGGTCTTGGAGCGTTGTGTCTCGATGGAGACCGCCTCCGGCGAGATCGTGGAGATGGATGAGGCGCGACGCGAGGCTATCTCCGAGGCGAACATCGAGATGGCGTCCCAGGCGCTGCGCGTGTTGGCCGTGGCCTATCGCCCCATCGACGAGGTGCCCGATGAGCCGCAGCCGGAGGTGATCGAGCAGGATCTGATCTTCGCTGGCCTGATCGGCATGATCGATCCGGCACGCCCGGAGGTGGTGCCGGCGGTGCGGAAAGCCCAGGGCGCTGGCCTGCGCACAGTGATGGTCACCGGGGATTACGCCGCCACAGCGGCCGCTATCGCCAAAGAGATCGGCATCCTGCGCCCCAACCGCCGGGTAGTTTCCGGCGCCGAGTTGGAGAGGATGGACGACGCGCAACTCCAGGAGATCATCGATGAGGTGGACGTCTTCGCGCGCGTGGCCCCGCATCACAAGGTGCGCATCGTCTCGGCGCTGCGGGCGCGCAACAACGTAGTGGCGATGACGGGCGACGGCGTGAACGACGCGCCTGCGCTCAAGCGCGCCGACATCGGCGTGGCGATGGGCATCACCGGCACGGATGTCTCCAAGCAGACAGCGGATATGGTGCTCACGGATGATAACTACGTTTCGATTGTCAGCGCCATCGAGCAGGGGCGGGTGATCTACTCCAACATCCGCAAGTTCGTCTACTTCCTGCTCTCCTGCAACATGGCCGAGATCGCCATCCTCTTCATCGCGGCGCTGGTGGGCTGGGACGTGCCGCTGACGGCGATCCAGTTGCTGTGGCTCAATTTGTTGAGTGACGGCGCGCCGGCGCTGGCCCTGGGCTTGGAGAAGGGCGACCCCGATATTATGGAGCGCCCCCCGCGTCCGCCAGATGAGCCGGTGATCAACCGCGAGATGATCGGCGGCGTTGTGGTACAGACCATCGCGATCACGGTGGCGGTATTGTGGGCCTACTCACGCGGGCATACGTTCGCCGCTGCGGCCGGCACCGATCCGGTGCGGACCGCCAAGACCTTGGCCTTCGTCACGCTGGTGCTCTCCGAGCTGTTCCGCGCCTACACCTCGCGCTCCGAGCGCTATCCGCTCCTCAAGTTGGGCGTCTTCTCCAACAAATACATGCAGTACGCCGTGGGCTTCTCCGTCGTATTGTTGATGTTGGTCGTCTACGTGCCCTTCCTGCAACCGATCTTCGACACAGAACATCTGAACCTTCAGGAGTGGAGCCTCATCCTCCCCCTGACGCTGATCCCCTCGGTGATCGCGGAGCTGCACAAGGCGGTCGTGCGTCGACTCGATCGGAGGTAATACTTCTCGCGTTCAGGAGCCATCAACGGGTGATGCCGGTCACGGTGTCACCCGTTTTTTCGCCTTGCGCTAGCGTGTTGGTTTGAGTTATGAGGTCATCTGTTTTAGCAAGTGAAACACAGGCCTTTCAATTGCGCCGAGATAGAGTAGGATTAGGCTTATGGAAGATGCAAACCATATCACAGAAACGAATTTATACGCCGGATTTAGCAGGATCACCCGCCGTGCGCTCAAATTCTGGAAAAATCACATCGTCAAGATCGGTGCACGCCGCAAAACCGACGCGACCTTAGCGGAGATCAACCGAGATCTGCTGACGCGCAATGTAATGATCTTTTTCGATCATCACTATGCCTTCGATGCACTGCCGGCCGCCCTGACGCTGGGCCACGCGCTCGATAACATCACGGCGGCGCTCATCCCGTATGCTGTGCATCTGGATATGGGCGTCGATCAAGAGGGCCTGCCCTCGAAGCGCTATCGCATCCGCACCAAGGCCTTCCAATGGCTGACGCGGAACATCCACAAAAGCAATCACGACGTGCGATTTTTGCCGGTGGCGCGGGAGTTCGAGATGGAGACGCCCCGACTCCACGCCATCGTCGATGATAAGTTCTCCGGCGCCAACCTCCAATATCTCAAGGCGCTGATCCAATTCTTCGAGCCGCAGCACGTCGGGCGGGTCTGCATCCTCTCTCCGATGGCCGGGCTGGCGCTACCGGGCAAGCCGGTTTTGCACCCGCAGCTCTACAAATCGATGAAACTGGTGCAGACGCGATGGGATCAGACGCTGCCTTTCTACCTGGTGGGCGCCTACACGCGCTTGAAGAAGGACTTTCACTACTTCGCCCCGCTGCTGACGAAACACACCTTTGTGGCTGAGGGGCCATTCACCCTGCCCACCGATGGCTATGAATCCGCCTCGCAGGTGATCGCGAAGCATCTGGAGACGCTGCGGGCGTCGGCCAATTTCATCCCGCCGGATTACAGTCGCATCAGCCGCAAGTAAAAAGCCCCCGGCTTCTGGGGGCTTAATTTTTTGTTCTGAGGGAATCCCTAGATCGTCGATTCAGAGGCTGATGTGCGCGCGCGCCTCCCGCGCCCGCGCTTTGATCGCCGCCTCGTCCAAGGTCAGCAATTCGCGATCGCGCATAACGAATGCTCCGTTGATCATCACGGTGCGGACATCGGCGTGATTGGCGGAGTAGACCAGGTGCGAATAGATGTCGTAGCGCGGCGTCAGATGCAAGCGATCCAAATCGACCAGGATGAGATCCGCGCACTTCCCCGCCTCCAGCGAGCCGATCCGATCCGCCAGGCCCATCGCGCGCGCGCTGCCCGACGTGGCCATGTGGAGCACGGCGCGCGCCGGCACGACGGTGGGGTCCTCGTGGACGCCCTTGTGGATCATCGCGGCAGTGCGCATCTCGCCCCACATATCCAAATCGTTGTTGCTGGCGGCGCCATCGGTGCCCAGACCGAGCGGCACGCCGCCGGCCAACAGCTCCGGCAGGCGCGCGATGCCCGACCCCAGCTTGAGGTTGGACTCCGGGCAATGGACAATCGAGGTCTCGCGCTCGGCCAGCAGCGCGATCTCCTCGTCATCCAAGTGAACGCCGTGGGCCAACAGCGTCTTCGGGCCGAGCAGGCCCAGATCGTCCAGCACCCGCACGGGCGTCTGGCCGAACTTCTCCTTGACGGAGACCACCTCAGCGGCGGATTCAGCCGCGTGCGTCACGAAGACGACGTCGAATTCCTCGGCCATCTCGCGGCACTGCTCCAGCAACTCGCGGGGGACGGTGTAGGTCGCGTGCGCCTGGACGCAGCGCGCGATCAGGGGATCATCGGCATAGCGCGCTAAATACTCTCGCGCTAACTCCAATCGATTCTCCGGGCGGATGCCATCCGGCCCGACGAAGTCGATGAAGCTGGGGCCATCTTGCAGGCGAAAGCCTACCTCCTTCGCGACGTCGGTCGTGACGTCGCGGT
>JAAAOZ010000111.1 GCA_009908585.1 Chloroflexota bacterium | reverse complement strand
ATCTAACATTCCCGCTTGGATAATCTCCAATTGCGCCTGGGTAATGGGCAGTTGCGCGACGGCCATCGGCTGGGTCGATTGCGCAGGGGCCTCCATCCCTGCCGCGATGCGATCCACCAGATAAGGCCGATAGAGCGTCCCACCGTTGGCTACAGCGGCCACCATCCGCGCAAGCTGCACGGGCGTCACCAGCAAATATCCCTGGCCGATGGCCAAGTTCACTGTGTCGCCGGTTCCCCACCCAGTTTGATAGGCGGTCTCTTTCCATTCGGGATCTGGCATCAGGCCCTCCGCCTCCGAGAGCGACGGCAAGCCGGTAGCCTCCCCGAACCCAAAAGCACGGCCATAAGTCGGCAAAATCTCCGGCCCCGCCTGATCCAGTTGCTTGCCGATCTCGTAAAAGGCCACGTTGCACGAGGCGGCCAAGGCATCCTGAAGGACAATATCGCCATGCCCGCTTTCGAGCCAACAATATCGGCGATTCGGTTCCCCGAGGCCATCCCAATAGCCTGGACAGTAGAATGGACTGTCGCGCTCCAACTCCAAAGCTGCCATCCCTGCTGCTAACGTCACAATCTTGAAGATCGAGCCGGGTGGATACAGCCCTTGGGTGGCGCGATTAAAGAGTGGACGCTCAGGATGGCTCAACACCGCTCGCCGCTCGCTCTCAGCGGTCGGGCGCAGGAAGATGTTGCTATCAAAGCCCGGTGAGCTGGCCATGGCCAAAATGGCGCCAGTCTTCACCTCAATGGCGACGACAGCGCCGGGATAGTCGCCCAGCGCCTGCTCGGCTTGATATTGCAAATCACGGTCGAGGGTGGCGTAGATGGGCCGCCCTCGCTTCGGCTCGCGCTCGGCCACGCTGGTGACATAGTTCCCATCGGCATCGACGGTATAGAGGCGCCCGCCGTTGCGCCCCGCCAAAATCGACTCACCCCACCGCTCCAATCCCGTGATGCCCACCCACTCATCGCCGCGATAGCCCTGGCGGCGATAGGCCGCCAGATCCTCCGCCGGGAGCGACGAAATCCAGCCGACGACGTGCGCGCCGACGCCCGCCAGCGGATAGCTCCGGCCCTGGCGCTCGCGACGCTCAATCCCCGGCAGGGAGAGCAGTTCATCATAGGCCATGCTCCGCTCACCGGAAATCTCCTCGATGGGAATATACCAATGCGCCGGCTGATCGATGTAGGTGGCGCGGATCTCCTCCGGCGGCATCTCCAGCACCTGAGAAAGCGCCTCCAACAACGCCGCCTCGTCCTCAATCTGCTCCGGGATGACGCCCACGGAGATAATGGTACTGGGGATTGCCAGGCCGTCACCATCGCGGTCGTAGATGTTCGCTCGCGGCGGGATTTTATATTCCACGGCAAAGGTGTGGTCCTCCGCTAACTCCGGCCACATCGTCGCCCACTCCCATAAGATCCACCACTGAGCTTCGTCGCGGCGTAGATGGAGCGCGTTATCCGCTCGCAGGTCATCGAACATCCCCGTATGCCAGACCTCGACAAACTCAATCGTCGCGTAGGGAGCTTCAACTTTCAAGGTGCGCGGCGTGAGCGTTATGCTAAGGGTCGTGGTGCTATCCAAGGCCGTTACATGCGTGCGGCGAAATGTCTCATAGGACATCTCAGTTCGAATATCCGGTGCGAGCAATTGATACATCTGTTCATAATTCCCTTGCTCCCAGGCCGTCAAGAATTCACGTCCCACCCGCTCTGGGCGGGCGAAGTCAACCGTCGGCGTTGGCGTAGGGCCTGGCGCCGTCGGAGGAACCGAAGTCAGCGTCTCGGTAGCCGGCGCCACCACCGCACACGCCGAATTCAGCAGCAAGAGGCAGACCAAACCGCACATCAGGAAGCGTTTCATAGCACCCATTCACCTCGATCTTGCCGGGGACAGTGATAGTCAAAGTGGCGACGGCAGAGCGCCGGAATATCGACCATCAGGATATGTCCACTGGCGCGCATCAGGGCGGCCACCGCGCAGAGCGGGAATCCCACGACGTTGGCGTAACAGCGGGCCACCTTCGCCACCGGAGCGAAGGCCGAATTTTGAATCGCATAAGCGCCGGCCTTATCCATGGGATCGCCGCTCGCGACGTAGGCCGCGATCTCTGCGTCGGTGTAGGGGCGCATCCACACCTGTGTGGTGACGCGCCGAACGGTCATCTCCTGCGTCTGCGGGATATGGAGCGCCACGCCCGTGTGCACCTCGTGCGGGCAATCTCGAAGTTGGCGGAGCATAAGCTCCGCTTCGGCGGGATCACGGGGCTTGCCCAACGATCTCCCCCCCAGATCGACGGTCGTATCGGCAGCGATGATCCATGCCTGCGAGGGCAGTTCATCCAGCGCCCGACTCTTCTCCAGCGCCAGCCGCGCCGCCAACGCCGAGGGTGATTCATCAGGGCGTGGTTGCTCGTCGATATCGCCCCTCGCCGCATCAACGGGGATCTCCAGCCACCCCACCATCTTACGTCGGCGCGGCGATTGTGACGCCAACAATAATTTTTTGAATTCTCCGTGCAAAATTACTCTCCTCTTGGTCTATGATGATCTCAAGACATTAGCTCTCACGTGCCGCCTTTATTATACCCGAAAGCGCGCCAGTCGATAAAAGGCCTTCAAAGCACACCAAACAAGCGAATTAGGGCTTTTTCAAGCATATTTTAGGTTAGAAAATCCTACCAAACAGTACTAAATTCCTATTGCGTTTTAGGAATCGATGCATTAGCATGTAAGTAAGTTGTTAAAGTAAATAGTTAAAGGAGGCATTGAAATGTTGTATCTACCACGAGAAGAAGGTCAGGGTTTGGTTGAGTACGCGCTCATCTTGGTCTTGGTTGCGGTTATCGTTATTGCGGTTCTGGCCGTCCTTGGCCCGGCGATTGGCGATATCTTCACCCAGATTATTGATCAGCTCCAGGCTGGCGCTGGATAATCTCAATCACACAACAATCCAACGGCGCAAATCCCCGCACAATGTGCGGGGATTTCGCTTTTTAGGGACATCATCCACTAACTAAATTCAGTTTTGGGGGCTAAATAGTACTTTTTTCCTATTGATTGATTTTAGTTAGAACACTATAATAAGGTTGGCGTTTGGTAAGGAGACCCGCCCTCCTATCAAATTAGCCATTGGTTACCCTCCTTTCGCAAAAACGCGCCCCTTCGGGGGCGTGTTTTTGTTTGGAGAAAGGTTAGAATGACGAAAGAAATTCCAGCCTTCTATTCCCAAGATACCTCAAGCAACTAAAAGGCGACGACATCCATCACAGTAAGCCTCTTCCTCCTTCTCGACTTTGATGCGCGTTGCACGGAGGACTTTGACCCCACACAGGCCACACATATCGCCCTGGAGATGTGCGACCGGCATGCCGCCGGTTCGCGGCCAGAGATATTCATAGGAGTCCAAGGCGCTCTTGGGAATCCCTGCGCGCAGCGCCTCGCGCTCCTCCTGCAAATCGCGACGATGGGCCTGCAACCGATCGCGTTCCTCCTTGAGGGCCTGCTGCATCGCCTCCCATTCGGTTTGTGTAGTCTCCAGCGTCTCCTGGGCTACCGCGTGCGCTGCCTCGGCCTCCTCACGTGCGATCATCGCCTCTAATAGTGTATCCTCAACGATAGCTTTCCGCTCACGCAGGGATTTAGTCGCCGCTTGTAGATCCGCCAACTCTCGTGGATCTCTGACCTTTCCGCCGTAGAGACGTTGCCCACTACGCTCTAGTTTAGTTTCGATCTGCTGTAACTTGAACTCGATGTCCTTCTGCGTCCTCTGAGCTTGCTCCATCGCCTCAGCGCTACGCTTCAACATCGCCCGCGCTTGCACCACCTCTGAATCATCCTGGAGGCGCAGATCGATGTCGCTCAAGCGCTCTTCGATGTCCTCCAGTTCCTGATCGATGTCTTGGAGCCGAATGAGGTCTTGAGGCCAAGCCATAGTGTCCCTCCGTTGTCTTACTCTGATAAAAGATTGAAACTTCTGGACCGTGACCGATAGCAAAACACGGGACCCGCAGGTCCCGTGTCTATATCACGCCGCGTCTGACGCGACGTTATCCGGCCGGCGCCGGAACACCAGCATGATCCCGGCCAAGATGAAGAAGGCCGCCGCGACAAGTTGCGCCGCCGCGAAGGACGTTCCCGCAACCATCCAGGCATCAGGACGTAGCATTTCCGTAAAAAAACGAATGACTGCATAGCCCATCAAATAGCCGAGCAAGAGATCGCCCTCTTTGAGTTTTCCGCGATAGTACGTGGCGATCCATAACAAACCCAAGCACAGGAGCAAAGCGGTCAGGGATTCATAGAGAAACGTAGGGTGAAAGAGCGTCTCCGGCGGATATTGGGCCATATCGTGATAGGGCGGGATACGATGTTGCGGCGGAATCTCCAGGCCCCAGGGTAAGGTCGTGGGCGGCCCATACAACTCGCGATTCATATAGTTGCCCCAGCGCCCGATGGCCTGCCCGATAGCCATGCCCGGCGCGGCGAAATCCAGCCACTTCAGCACGCGTAGATGCTCCAACCGACAGTAAATCGCGACGCCCAGCGCGCCGCCGATCACGGCGCCAAAGATGCCCAAGCCCCCCTGCCAGATGTAGAGCATCTCGATGGGGTTTTCCTTATAGTACTCCCAGCCTAAAAGGCCGCCGCTGGGCTGCGAGACGACGTGATAGATGCGGGCGCCAATGACGCCCAAGATGACGGCGAACAAGAGCATATCCCAGATACGATCCGGGTCTTCGCCGGCTTTCTTCGCTAAGTAACCGGCCACTTGCGCGCCCAGCACAATGCCGGTGACGATCAGGAAGCCGTACCAATAGACGGCCAGCGGCCCGATTTCTAGCAGTGTAGGGCCAAATGGTGGTGTCATATCGTCATTCCCCCTCTATTCAAGATAACCCAAGCGACGCAATCGCTCGCGCACCCGCCGATTGCTTTCCAGATCGACGCCGGCGCCTGAGGCGCGCTCCAAGCGTCGCGATTCAGCCTCCGCCACGACGCCTTTGAGCGCCCGGTCGAGCCGGGACGTCACGTCGGGATGCGCAGCGATGCGGTTATCCAGTTCCGCCGGATCCACCGTGACATCAAATAGCTCCGTCGGTGTATCATTCACAGTGACGAGCTTGTAAGACGCATCAACATCATAGATCGCACGACGCACGGCGCGGCACTGGAAGGCATCGATGGCCTCGCCATCCCGGCCTTCCATCAACTTGAGCAAAGTGATGGGCGGGAAGGCCTCCGACCAGACCAGATCTTCCGCTGATAAATCACCCTGGGAAGCTCGC
This sequence comes from Chloroflexota bacterium, assembly GCA_009908585.1. Classification (GTDB taxonomy): domain Bacteria; phylum Chloroflexota; class Anaerolineae; order B4-G1; family SLSP01; genus JAAAOZ01. Next base: position 2,871 of record JAAAOZ010000111.1, on the reverse strand, counting down.
TGCAGACTCAACGCCGCGACAGCCTCTGCCTCATCGTCCTGCATCGCAACGTCCGCGGCTTGCATGATGGTGTGGAAGATCCGTCGCGTCGAGGTGGGCGCGGCAACGCGCACCCCACCCTCGTAGTGCGGGGGATAGCGCAGGATCAACGGCACGCGGATCAGATCCTCGTAGGTGACCAGGGAATGCCCCACATATCCGTGGTGGTCCAAGCCTTCGCCGTGATCGCTGGTGACGATGACCAGCGTCTGCTCCCGCACCTCCGGCTCATCCAACCACGCGAAGAGTGAGTGCAAGAGATGATCCTCGTAGGCAACTTCCGCATTGTACATCTCGTTCAACACGCGATGTTGCAGGTCGGAGAACGGTTCCGTGACGGGCGTAAGCCAATCGTAGGTCTGATAATTGAAGGCGTGCATAAAATCGCGGGCTTCGCGCTCTTGATGATAGCGCGGCGCGAATTTTCGGCTGAATTGAGCCGGCGGATTATACGGCAGATGGGACTCCATCAAATTGAGATAGGCAAAGAGCGGCGGCGCGTCCTCTTGCTCGTGATAGGCCTGCAAATATCCTACGAAGTCCTCAATCGAGTGCGTTGTATTCCCTTTGAAGTTGATGTTACGCTCCCATAAGGAGGCCAGCCAGGGATGCATCATCAATCCCAGCAAGAAGTCGTTCTGAGTAAAGATCGCCTGAATTGGGCCGTTCAAGCCGCGCACTTGCTCCTTCAGCCACGCGACGGCGGTTTCCAGCCAATCGTTGACACGCTCGTGGCGGCGCAGGAGCTTGGGGCGCGCGGGTAGAATGCCGCCGTAATTATAGAAGGCCTCAAATCCACGATCCAAGTCGTTCTCCACAACGCCGAGCAGCGGGTTGTTGCAGAAGCCGACCGTCGCGTAGCCCGCCTCGGTCAGCCGCTCCGCCAGGGTTGGATGCTCCACAGCGTGGCGGTCATAGATCTGCGTCGTCCCGTGCGTGGAGGGAAATTCACCGGTGAAGAGCGAGCCGTGCGCCGGGATCGTCCACTGCGCCGGGGAGATCGCGCGCTCGAAGAGCACACTCTGTTCGGCAAACGCATCTAAATGCGGCGTCGTCGCCGATGGATGGCCATAACACGAGAGCCGGTCAGCGCGCAACGTGTCCAACACGATGAGCAAGATATTCGGCTGATTTCCCCTCTGGCGCGTCTTCTTCATCTTAATCAGCCCGCCAGGCCCGCTTTTTTCCAGGGCTGATATTGGATCATCAAGAAGAGCGCGCCCAAGGCCACGAAGGCCAGCGCCAGGGGCTGCGCCGTCGTGCCGTCCGTACGCAGGTAATCCATAAAGAAGCGAATAGCCGAGTATCCCATCAAATAGAGCGCCATAATCGTGCCGTCCTGCAAGCGCTCGTAGCGACGCTGGGCTAACCACATCAACAGCAGACAGAGCGCCAAATTCGCCAGCGATTCGTAGAGGAACGCAGGGTGAAAGCGCGTGCTCGGCGGATATTGTTGTAAATCGTTATACGGCGGGATGCGATACGCAGGCGGAATGTCCAATCCCCAGGGCAAGGTCGTGGGCGGGCCGTACAACTCCCGATTGATGAAGTTACCCCAGCGCCCGATCGCGTGGCCCAGCGCCATCCCCGGCGCGGCGAAGTCCAATAGTTTCAAGGTGGGAATTTTATAGAGCGCCGAATAGAGCAACACGCCCAAGGCGCCGCCGATGATCGCGCCGTAGATGCGTAGGCCGCCTTCCCAGATCATCATAGCTTGCGTCAGATGCTCGCGATAATAGGCCCAGTGCGGCGGCGTGACCACATACTCGATGCGCGCACCGACAATGCCGCCGATCACGGCGAAGAGCAACATGTCCCACACCCGCTCAGGATCGACGCCGGCCCGGTCGGCCAGGTGGGCGGCGACCATCGCGCCCAAAAAGATGCCCGTCACGACCAAGAGACCATACCAATAAACGGTGAGGGAGCCAATTTGAATGAGAATCGGATCAACAGGTGGCGTCATTGTGTCATACCTCCAGAAACTTCGTCACTATCCACGTTTTCCGTGCATTCTTGATCTTTTTCGTCTTCTGCAAATTTTTCTTCGATTGTCTCCTGCACGTCTTCTAAGTATTCGTTGATATTCACGTAGGCAAAACCCACGACGCCCAATCCAAAGAAGGCGCCCGTGATCAGGCGCGAGAGGGGCGTCGCTTCGTAAGGCTGGGGCAAAAGATTGGGGAAGATGGACCAGATGATTTTGCTGAGCAACTGAATGCCGCCATCCAGCCCCATCGGGACGACGCCAATGAGGACGTAGACCCACATCGGCAGCGAGGGGACGCTATGCCGTCGCCGCAGCCAGGCGTAGACCAGCCCGGCGACGAAGATCGTCCCGTAGATGGCCACGCAACGCTGACAGAGAGCGATCTTGTAGCCAATCTCGGCGTTGCCCACGAACGTCCGTAGTTGATTCATCTCCGCGATGGAATCGGGGATGGCATACGGATAGGTCGCGTGCGAGCCGAAGAGGAACCACGAGCGGAAGGGGTATTGATGGCAGAAGGGCGCATAAAAATCATAGAGGCTGTATCCCAAACGAGGCATATCCAAATGCATCGCGAGCGGGGCCCAAAACGCGGCGAGGACATATAATCCGGCCAACGTATTGATGATCGCGAGCCAGTGACGAGCCACCCAATACGCCCCCCGATTCAAGCGCACGGCCAGATCGCGCTCTAATGAGGGGGACGCCATGGTGGATGAGGGCCTCTGCTGAGATTTGACCCGTCGCTCGGCCTCGGCGATGATGTATTCGGTGGTATCAGAGGGGGGCGATGATGGCGATGATTTAGAAGCAGCTTTCTCGTTCAAATCCTCGGTTCTCAT
>JAAAOZ010000118.1 GCA_009908585.1 Chloroflexota bacterium | reverse complement strand
TCGTTGATGCGCAATCCCACCTGCTTGGAGCCGGTAAAGGCGATGAAGCGCGTGCGGGGATGATCCACCAGCGTCTCCCCCGCCACCGATCCCGATCCGGTGAGATAATTGCAGACGCCCGCCGGCAGCCCGGCCTCGCGCAGGATTTGGACGTACTCCCACGCGATCTTGGGCGAATCGCTGGCGGGCTTGAAGACGATGGTGTTGCCCGCGACGATGGCCGCGCTGCTCATCCCCGTAGCGATCGCCAGGGGGAAATTCCACGGCGGGATGACGGCGCCCACGCCCAGCGGGATGTAGTGCAACGTGTCGCGCTCGCCCGGCGCCTGCCCGACCTCCACCAGTTCCAGTTTGAGCATCTGGCGGGCATAATATTCGAGAAAATCGATAGCTTCGGCGGTATCGGCGTCGGCTTCCATCCAGTTCTTGCCCACCTCGTAGACCATCCAGGCGCTCATCTCGTGCTTGCGCTCCCGCATCAGCGCGGCGGCGCGGAGGATGATCTCCGCGCGCTCGGTGGCCGGCGTGCGTCCCCATGTCTCGAAGGCCGCATCCGCCGCCGCCACCGCCCGCTCGGCCAACTCGGCCCCGGCCTTGGAGAAGGTGCCGATGACCTGATCGGGGTGAGTGGGATTGGTCGAGGTGAGGGTCGCCTCCGTCTCGATCTCCTCCCCGCCGATGACCACGGGATGATGCTCACCGAAACGCTCGCGCACGCGCGCCAGTGCGGCCTCGAAGGCGGCCCGGTTCTCCGGCCCCGAGAAATCGGTCAACCCCTCGTTCTGGAACTCGCCGATGTGCTCCAACATCGTCCGTACAGCTTTTACATCTTGCATCCAATACCTCCTGTGAGCTACTTGAACTGAGCTAAATAAATGGAGCGTCCTCCCACAAAAAAACGGCATCCCGGAAAGGGATACCGTCTGGCTCGATTGATTGCGCTGCCTCGGATGCGCGTGGAGGCACATCCCAAGGTCAAGGGAATCGGCAGCGGCGCATCTCCTTTCCAAATACGGGAGGCGCAGCCGTTTCCCGCTGCACCCTATCGGTCTCGCCCCCATCAGCCAGTGGCCTGTAGGTGAAGAGACTCGGATATGCCCGATGAATATTCAAATGTATTAAAAGTGTAACATGGATGCATGGGGGCGGCAAGTAACGATCTTATGGTTCACACATGCCACTTTACACAGTCACGGGAATGGATAAACTTATAGGGTAATTATGATGGGGGAAAGGGGAATATGATGAATGACACAACGGGCCTCAAACCCTGGCGCTTTTTTGCTCTGACCTTTGGATGGACGTGGGGATGGTGGTTGCTGGCCGTGGTGTTGGGCTTCTCTTTTGAGTCGCTGCCCGGCACGATTTTGATGGCGTTGGGCGGCATCGGTCCGACGGTGGGCGCGTTGGTTTTACTCTGGCCGCTACGGGATCGACCGCTGTGGCGCAGCTACTGGCGGCGCGCCATCGATGTGCGGCGGATTCCCGGCGCGTGGTACGCCGTGATCTTTCTCTTTACGCCGCTGCTGACGCTCACCGCCCTCGGCATCGACGCGCTGCTGAACGGCGCGTCTTACTTCAACTTCGAGAGCGTCTGGCTGGCCGGGCCGGGGGCTGTGATCTCTTCGGCGCTCTTAACGCTCTTCTTCGGCCCCGTGCCCGAGGAATTGGGGTGGCGCGGCTATGCCCTCTCGCCGCTCCAGAAGCGACACGGCCCGCTGAGAGCCAGCCTCATCTTGGGCGTCCTCTGGTCGGCCTGGCACCTCCCTCTCTTTCTGCTGCCCGGCGCCTATCAGTATGAGATGGGATTGGGCACGCTGACAAGTTGGCGCTATTTTCTCTCGATCATCCCGGAGGCGATCTTCATCACCTGGGTCTTCAATCACACCGAGCGGAGCACCTTGGCCGCGATCCTCTTCCATTTTGTGACAAATTTCAATCCGGTAGAGAGCCTTTTCGTGCTCTCGGATGCGGCGAGTTGGTATCAACTGGCCCTGCGATGCGCGCTGGCCTTGGTCATCTCGATGCGCTGGGGAGCGGAGATGTCGACTTCGGATTGATCTTCATCTTGAGTGTGATACACTAAGGATGGTGTTTGATTTCCCAGCCCTGTTATGACTGCATTTGAATTGTCCCTCATAAGTGTTCCAATCGTTGGCATATAGGTCACTCAGGATTGCAACGAAGGAAAGGAGTTTCTGATGGATAAATCACAACAATTTACCTCTCTCTTGGATAAAGTTCGGAAGATTGTGGCTGGCTCCGATCCGCGAGAGCAGAAATTGCAGGATATTTGTCAATTGCTTGAGAAAGAGGTGCTGTACTACAATTGGGTTGGGTTTTACTTAGTTGATCTGGAAGGTGATCAGGAATTAGTCCTTGGCCCCTTCGTCGGTGAGCCGACGGAACATAATCTCATCTCGTTCGGTGATGGCGTCTGCGGCCAGGTCGCCGATGCGCAGGAGATGCTCGTGGTCCAGGATGTCTCGCAGGAGAACAATTATCTCTCGTGCAGCCCCGACGTCCAATCCGAGATTGTCGTTCCACTCTTCAATTCAGAGGACGAGTTGATTGGAGAGCTAGACATCGATTCCCATACCAAGTCGCCATTCACGGACGAGGATCGCCTCTTTTTGGATCGCGTGGGTGAGTTGGTGGGTGGGTTGTTCTAAAAACGGTCAATTCGCGAAAAGGAGGTGAGGGGCGCGTCGTTTCAAGGTTTGGCTGTTTGAACTGAGTTGTAGATCAAAAACTAAAACCATCTATGTGAAAAGGAGGCTAGTCCAATGAAGTTTGGTGAGAACATTCAAAGCGCGGATTGGAAGAACGAAAAGCACGTCCCAGCGATTGAAGTACCGACCTCCGTGGCGGCGGGCGAGCCATTTATGGTGACCGTCAGTGTAGGAAAAAAAATTCCACATCCCAACACGACCGAGCATCACATCAGTTGGATCGATGTCTACTTCAAGCCCGAAGGCGGCAAATTTATCTACCAGGTGGCGCACTTCGATTTCGCAGCGCATGGCGCATCCGCCAAGGGCGCCAACGAGGGGCCGGTCTATGCGCATCCCATCGCCTCGTTCTCGATGACGACGGAAGAACCCGGCGCCTTGATCGCGCTGGAACATTGCAACATCCATGGGGTTTGGGAAGGTTCCGCCGAAGTCAAGATCGCTTGATCGTCATCCCTCACCTTGGAATGTGAGAAGCCGGATGTGCTCTCTTCTGGAGAATGGAGGTTTTACGACCCCGGGGGAGTGCCCTCCGGCTTCTTTTGGGATTGACATCCCACGGAGATTAAGATATAATATAGATGTTTATCTATCATTCAACCTAATCAAATATAAGGAGGCAAGCGATGGAATTGAAGGAGACACTGAAGCAAGGCATGAAGCTTGAGATAGACGGTCGCGATTTCTATCGGGAGATTGCGGGTGAAGTCGCACCAGAGGCCGCCGAGATTTTCAACCGGTTGGCTGATGACGAGATTGATCACTACCATTACATCAAGCGCCAATACGAGGCGCTGGAGGCGGGCAAGGGGTGGTCGCCCATCTCCGAGATGGATATCGTTGAGGAATTTGACGCGGTTTCCGTGGTTTTCCCGCCCGACCTGAAGAAGGTCGAGGAACTGCCAGATGACCCTTCTGAGGAGGACGCCCTGATTTTCGCCTTAGGCGTGGAGGATAAGCTCTTCCGGCTCTATTCCAACAGCCTGGAGCGAGCGGAAGACCCTGAGGCGAAGCAGATGTTTATGCAATTGGCCTCCGCCGAGCAAGGCCACTTCAACACACTGATGCAGCGTTACGAATCGCGCTTCGGTTATCCACGCTAAAAATCCATCTAATTCATAAGCAATCATATACAGTTGGACATACATAACAAGGGGGTATAACGTGGAAGAAGTTAAAACTACAACGCAATTGGCCCATGTCGGCCAACCGGCGCCTGATTTCGAGGCGCGGGGATTGTTAGATGAGAAGATCAAGTCGTTTAAGCTCTCGGAGTATAGCGGGCGCTGGGTCGTGCTCTTTTTCTATCCGGGCGATTTCACCTTCGTCTGCCCGACGGAGTTGGTGGCGGTGGCGGAACGCTACGACGAGTTCCAGGCGCTGGATGTCGAGGTGATGTCCATCAGCGTCGATTCGCCCCACGTTCACAAGGCGTGGCAGGAGCACGAGCTTTCCAAGATGGTCGAGGGCGGCATTCCCTACCCGATGTTGAGCGACAAGGCGGGGCAGATCGGGAAGAAGTACATGGTCTACGATCCCGACGAGGGCAGCGACCTGCGCGGCGTCTTTCTGATCGATCCCGATGGCGTGTTGCAGGTGGCTGAGGTGCTCAACGCCTCGATGGGCCGCGATGTGGACGAGATCCTGCGCTTAGTCCAGGGCGCGCAGTACGTCTATTCCAAGCGGGATGAGGCGCTGCCCGCCTGCTGGAAGCCCGGTGATATGACGCTCAAGCCCGGCGAGGATCTGGTCGGGAAGGTCTGGTCCACCTGGAAGAAGTAGGCGGCTGACGTTTTTAAAATCGAAGCGAGATCCTGCTCTGCGTGCTTCATCGGCGCCGGAGCAGGATCTTTTTGACTACTTGACTATCTGACTACCGGACTAAGAAACCTATGCCAGAATTACCAGAGGTCGAGACGATTGCCCACATGCTGACGCGCGCGGTCGGCGGGCGTACCGTGACCGAGGTCGCGGTGTTGTGGCCCGGCGCCATCGACCGGCCCGCGCCGGAGGCGTTTGTCCACGCGATGACGGGCGCCCACATCGAGCGGGTGGGGCGGCGGGGAAAGTTCCTCGTCTTCGCGTTGGGTGCGCCGCAGATGCTCTTGGTGCATCTGCGGATGAGCGGACGCTTCCGCGTGGCGTCGGCGGGCGAGTTTGAGAATGCAGATCAAGCCTCAGGGGCCTTTCCTCACCTGCGCGTGGCGATGCGACTAGACGATGGCCGTTGGCTGCTCTTCATCAATCAACGCAAATTCGGGCGCTTCTATTTGGTCGAGAATATCGAGGAGGTCACGGCCCGCCTCGGCCCGGAACCACTCGATCCGGCCTTCACGGCGGCGCGCTTGGCCGAGCGCTTGGAAAATCGGCGCGGCGAGATCAAGCGTCTTCTGCTAAATCAGCATTTCGTGGCGGGGATCGGCAACATCTACGCCAGCGAGGCGCTCTGGCAGGCGCACATCCATCCTGAGCGGCGCGCCGACACGCTGACCTCGGCGGAGATCACGCGCCTGCACGCTGCAATCGTCGACACCTTGCGCGCGGGCATCGTGGATGGCGGGACGAGCCTCGAGGATCGTCAATACGTTTATCCCGACGGCAGCCTGGGACGCCATCAGCGGCGCTTGAATGTCTACGACCGCGACGAGGAATTATGTCCGCGCTGTGGCTACGCCATCGAGCGGATCGTGCAGGGACAGCGCAGCACCTACTTCTGCCCGGCATGCCAAGAAGATGTAACAACAGAGGATCAAACATAGCGTTAAAATTAGAGAGGAGCTAACTATGCGTGAAGAAACTTTCAAAATCGAAGGGATGTCGTGCCAGATGTGCGTCAAGCACGTGACGAAGGCCTTGCAGGGCGTCGCGGGCGTTAAGGCGGTCAAGGTGAGCCTGGAGGATGAGAATGCTCAGATGACCTACGATCCCGACGCCGCCGACGTGGCGGCCTTCAAGGCGGCAGTCTCAGACGCGGGCTACGAGTTGGTGGTTTAGGTAGTTCCAGAAATTAAAACCTCCCAAACCTGATGCTTTTCCCTCGGAACCCCCTTGTTTTTGGGAGACTTATTTTCTTGGAACGGCCTTATCCTTTGTGGATTTTAGCGTCGCCGCGCTGTTTGACCAACCAATCGCCGATCTTCCATCCATCTTGCAGGCGCTCCTTGTGGGTCTCGCCGTTCGGCAGGCGGATATAGGCCATCCGCTGCGTCTCGTTGTGCCACGCCTCGGAGCTGTCCTCCACGCGCACCTGTTCCGTGCGGATGTCAACGATCTGCCCTTCCCAGGCTTTGGAGAATGAGAGGCGGGTCATAATCAGCGTGATGAGTGCGATGACGCTAAGGACGAACACCAACAGGGGATTGTTCTCGCCCCAGATCCAAATGCCCAAGCTAACTAAGATCCAAAAGATGACGACGCCGATGAGATAGGGCAGCCCTTTGATCTCCAGCTTCTTCTCGTCCGGCGTCTCTTCCGGCTCGGGTTGCGATACGACAGGAATGGGCTGGGTCATGGTGGTCGTCACGCTAGGGCTGGGCTTGTTCCGCTTTTTGCCACAAAGATCGGGCGGCGTGTAGTGGGGGGGCGTCTCCGGCGCCCACTCTCCCTGCTTAAAGCAATGCCAGCGCCCGGTCGATTCCTCGATGGCCCATATCTTGCCTTCCTCATCGCGGACGCGAATGTGGCGCAAGCCATCGCGGTATTTCTCTTCGTCGATATTGCCCTGGCGATAGTGATGTTTTAACTCAAGAAAGAGGGATTCTGCTTCTTTAAAGTCCATGTTTGCCTCGTTTGGTTGGATGGATGCAGTTTAGATGTAGAAAAGCGTGGATCAGCGCCAGAGAACGCCCAGCAGGATCGCGCCAACGCCGACCAACAATTGAACCGCATTCAATAGGATGATGGCATTGTGATCGGTGGGGTGGGGCGCCTCGAGGCACGCCTGACGCGGGGCATTGGGGTTGTAGTGGACCGTGACCGCTTTGCCCTCTGGATAATGGGCCAACACAGCCTCCGCCTCTCGGCGATCTGAGAACGAAATGCCAGAGGCGGGATGCTTGTGGCCGTGATAGGTCGTCTGATCGACGGTGTAGGTGTAGTCCAACGTGGGCGTGTAGGTTGTCGTTTCCCCGGCTTCCGTGGGCTTGGAGTGACGATAAAGCGCCTGGCGGATGATCGCCCCGTCGGTGGTGGGCCAATTCGGGACGCCCTGTCCGCTGCGCTTAGCCAGCATCGTCGTGATGATATACGCGGCGCTCAGTAAAATAATCGCAGCTCCGAAGACGATCAAAAACTCCATAGCGAACCTCCTCTGGTAGATAATCGCGGTTCCTCAGGAATTCGCCGGATGCAACCGCCTATCGCTATTGCGCCCCCATCCACAAATCAGTAACGATGTAAAAAAGGTCTGTGATCTCACAAACACGTACATCTTCGCTGCTTTTAGGACCGCTTAGGGGGAGTATCCGACAAAATTCGAAAGACCCATAATCGCACGGCTCTAACCCTCATTATAACATAATGGCTCTTGTTGGTTTTTAGGTGAAATTGGGTGCGAATGATGCTCAGGCTCTAGTTACACTGAGTCTCACGGAGTTTTTCACAGAGAGACACGGAGAGAATCCTTTCTCCGTGCTTCTCTGTGTCTTCTCGGTGGTGTTCTGTGTCCAAATTAAACCGCTGGATGAACGGGGAGTGATTTCCCCTGATTTCCTACATGAGCCTTTATCTTAATGCGATAAAATATTATCGATGCCTAACCGAGATTCAGCATCAACTTCGCCAGCGGCTCCAGGGAGGCCGGTGGCTTGGGGAAGCGTAGGGTCGGCGCGTAGCGTTCCCAATCCCCGGCGAGATTGACAGCCTCCAGCGCCAGGGTGATGTTGGCCATGCAGTTGCCGCCATCGACGTAGCGATAGCGGGGATCCTCCTTCTCGTAGTTGGGATGATCGCGCCGGACGTAGAGGTAGAGCGTGCCATCGCGCCAGAGGATGCGCCAGGGCTGGGTGTTCAGGGCCGAAGGCGCCTGTCGCGCGGCCTGGACGATCTTCTTGATCTTGGCGGGCGGCTTCGCGGGATGATCGAAATCGGTATCGAAGAAAATTTCCTCCAGGGGCAGGCGATTGACGCCGCCGGTGGCCCGGCGGATCACGGCGTTGACCGCGCGTCCGCCGATGTTCTGCACTGGACGCCCGAAGAGCAGAATCGCGGCGGTGTGCGCTTCACGCGGCAGGCGGAATCGCACGCGCAAGTTGGACTCGCGCTCCAGCGTCCCGATAAAGCAGGAACCGATGCCGATGCGCGCAAGCTGCACAGCCATCTGCTCCATGCGGTAGCCCAGGTCGATTAAGGGCATCGTATCGCCTACGATGTAAGGGACGAGGTAGTGGGGCGGGCTGACGACGTGGCCATAGCCGCCGATGGCGACGGTGAGATCCTCGCCGTCGACCACGTCGCGCCGCATCACGCG
>JAAAOZ010000108.1 GCA_009908585.1 Chloroflexota bacterium | reverse complement strand
TGGGGGGCGATGAAGCACAAGTAGCTGCGACCCCTGTCCCTGAAGCTCCTACCTACAACGAGATTGAACCAGTGACATTACTGGTCACGCGGAAAGACGTCTTGGTGCTCAAATACCTTATGGAGATGGGCGCGGACTTAGACCTCGTCTTACGTCCTGCCGGATATACCTCCACTGTGGTGCAAACGCAGCCGGTATGGTTGCGCTATGTGATTGAGGAGTATCAGTTGCCGAGTACGATGCCGGATCTGCCTGTGGCGCCGAAAGAAGTACGCCAGCCGTTGGAATTACCTGTCCAGCCAGCGGCCACGCCCGAGGGCGCGCAGGAGTAGGGAGATCTAAATGCCTGAAAAAATTCGCGTAATGATTGTGGATGATGTTGCGGAGACGCGCGAGCAACTCCGTAAACTCATCTCGTTTGACCCTGATATTGAAGTTGTAGCGATGGTGGGAAGCGGTGAGGAAGCTGTCACTATCGCGCCGAAGGCTTTGCCGGATGTGGTATTAATGGACATTAACCTCCCTGGTATGGATGGCATCACCGCGACCGGAGAGATTGTGGATATCATGCCAACCGTTCAGGTCGTGATGCTCTCTGTTCAGGGGGAGAGCGACTATATGCGCCGGGCGATGATGGCCGGCGCCCGGGATTTTCTGACTAAGCCGCCCAGCGCCGATGACTTGCTGAATACCATTCATCGTACTTACAAGCTACGGCAGAAAATGGGGACGGGACAGCTGACGCCGGGAGGGGCGCCAGGAGGGCAAGCGCCAGTCGAGCAAAGGCCGGCACAGCAGGGTAAAATCCTCACGGTTTTTAGTCCTAAAGGCGGAACGGGATGTACGACCATCGCCGTCAACTTAGCTATTGCATTGCAGACGTTGCTCGGAGCAGATGCCAGGATTTGTCTCATCGATGCGAATCTCCAGTTTGGCGATGTTTCGATTTTCTTAAAACTGCAAGCGACCCGCACCTTAACAGATTTGGCGCCGCATGCACAGGATTTGGATTCGAATTTGTTGCGCACCGTCATAGCTACTCATTCCTCTGGTATCCGGGTCTTAGCTGCTCCGGTTACTCCCGAAGAAGCGGAGATGTTTCAGGATGCCGGCGTTGAGGAAGGCGGCAGCAATCGCGCGATGAAAGCGATTTTGGAATTCGCTCAGAAGGAATTTGATTACTTGATCATTGACACCGCGCGCCATATTGATGATATTGTCTTGGCCGCGCTGGATATCAATGATTTATTGCTCGTACTCACGCGTCCAATCATTCCGGATATTCGAGGGGCGCGGATGTTCATCGAGCTGTTGCAGAAACTCGAATATCCGATGGAGCATGTGGACTTGGTGATAAATAATGTGGATAATAAACGGATGGGCATTCAGCCGGAAGCTATCGAGCGTGCTATGATGCCGGCGATTGCCCATATTCCGTTGGACGAACGCACGGCTTTGCGGGCGGCTAACTACGGGGAACCGTTCATATTGAAAGATAACCGAACGCCTATTGCGCAAGCGGTCATCGATTTGGCTAAAAAACTTCACAATCGCTTTGCCCAGAGAGCCGAAGAAAAAGCGGCTGCGGAAGAAGAAACGCAAAGAAATGTTGGATTAGGTCGTTTATTGTAGTTTTGGAACCTATAGTGAGGTAAATAGAAATGTCCCTCTTGCGAAGAATTGAGAGAAAGGATTCCTCTTCATCTTCCCAGCGCTCTTCCGAACGAGAAGGTGATCAGGTTAAACGCCGATCTGTACCTAGGGCGCGAGATGCCTATCGAGATCTGAAAACCCGCGTACAGAATCAGTTGATCACAGAGCTTGACCCTTCAATGGACGTCTCTCAGACCGCTGAGGTGCGTGAGACGATCCGCGATATGTATAATGAGATCCTACAAGAAGAAAGCGTTGTCCTAGGGCGACGAGAACGGGACGCGCTTTTCGAGCAAATTGTCGCGGAAATTTTGGGCCTTGGGCCTCTAGAGCCATTGCTGGCTGATGATTCTATCACTGAGATTATGGTCAATGGTCCAAAGAAGATTTACATAGAGCGCAAGGGTCGAATTCGTCGCGTCAATATTACATTTGAATCTGATGAGCATCTGATGCGCATTATCGAGCGGATTGTCGCACCGTTGGGTCGCCGTATCGATGAGAGCAGTCCTACGGTCGACGCGCGCTTGAAAGATGGGTCGCGTGTGAACGCCGTGATCCCGCCGATCTCCCTGATCGGCCCGGTGCTCACCATCCGAAAATTCTCCAAAGACCCCCTGACTGTCGAGGACTTGATTCGCTTCGGATCGGTGACGGAAGAGAGCATGGAATTCATGCGATCTACGGTTATCGCCGCGCTTAATATTATCGTTTCGGGCGGGACGGGCAGCGGTAAAACAACGTTCTTGAACGTTCTTTCCAGCTATATCCCCTCTGAAGAACGGATTGTGACGATTGAGAACGCGGCGGAGCTGCAACTCCGCCAGGAACACGTCGTCACCTTGGAGTCCCGCCCCCCGAACGTCGAGGGAAAGGGTGAAGTGAGCATTCGTGATTTGGTGATCAACTCCTTGCGGATGCGCCCCGATCGAATCATTGTGGGTGAGTGTCGCGGCGGTGAGGCGCTCGACATGCTCCAGGCGATGAACACTGGACACGAGGGGAGTATGACGACGGCCCACGCGAACAATACCCGTGACACCCTCGCCCGTTTGGAGACCATGGTTATGATGGCCGGCATGGAATTGCCTCAGCGGGCTATTCGTGAGCAGGTTGCTTCGGCCATTGACCTTATTGTGCAGTTGGCCCGTTTCCGCGACGGCTCGCGGCGCATCGTGGCCATCACCGAGATTCAGGGCATGGAAGGTGATGTGATCACCACGGCGGACATCTTCAAATTCCAGCACAGCGGTTACGAAGACGGTAAGGTTATCGGCTCTTTGCGCCCAACAGGCATCCGGCCCAAGTTTATGTCGAAGATTGAAGAATCCGGCATTCGTCTTCCCCCCTCCATCTTTGGCGTAGCCCAAAGTCGACGATTCTAATCTGGCGAATGCTTTCGGTTGCATACCAGAACGACTTCCACGTTTGTGAAATGATCTCTTCGAGAGTTTAATTAGTGTTGGGGAAGTTGGAACTAATGTTGCCTTAGGTGGTTCCAGAAATTAAAACCTTCCAAACCCGATACTTTTTCCTCAGAAACCCGCTCGTTTTTGGGAGATTTATTTTCTTAGAACAGCCTTAGCAAGCGTTTGGGAACGCCCGTATACTTTAGCTCGATTTTAGATAAAGTCTGGTTAAAAATATCAGATGGTGTTCTTGGACGCAGCCTTATTAGGAGGTTGGAAATATGCCAACTTTTGTCATTGTTGGTGCGGGGATTATGGTAATAGCTATTGTTTTGCTCGTGATTGGACTTTCTAGAAATCCAGCTGGGCAGGACCTAGTCGAAGATCGAATTGGCGGCGAGGATAAATCGAGGAAGAAAAAGAAGAAGAAAAAAGAGGGGCGCGGTGAGTCGGTTATCGGCGCTGCCGTAGATAGGGCCGTTGAAGGCCAGGGATTTGCGCAAGATTTAGCGACGCAATTAGCGCGCGCCAACCTGAAGTGGACCGTGGGTGAGTTCCTGACGATGTGTGTTACTATAGCGCTAGGCGCGGCGGTGATCTTCTACTTGCTCAACCGAGCGTTTCTCATCCCCGTGGGGCTGTTGGGTGGTTTCTTGCTGCCCCGCTTATATATTGGCATCCAGCGAAGGCGGCGCTTGAAGGAATTCGATTCGCAGTTGGGTGATGCCTTGAACTTGATGGTTAATTCTCTGCGGGCTGGATACAGTACGATGCAGGCGATGGAGAGTATCTCCAATGAGATGCCGCCGCCTCTCGCCGAAGAATTTGGGCGCGTCGTCTTGGAACTCCAGTTGGGTGTTGATTTTGACACGGCAATGGCGAACTTGTTGCGCCGTGTGCCGAGCGCTGATATGGATTTGATTGTGACCGCGATGAGTGTCCAGCGCGAGGTCGGTGGTAACTTGGCCGAGGTACTCGATTCTATCAGTGAGACAATTCGAGAGCGCGTCCGTATTAAGGGCGAGATCAGAACGATGACCTCGCAGGGGCGTATTACTGGCATCTTGGTTACAAGTTTGCCCTTCATCTTAACCGGAATTATCTCTTTACTTAACCCTGACTACATCGGTATGCTCATAGAGGATGCCTGTGGTTGGATTATGATTGGTGTCAGCTTTCTTATGATTGGATTAGGATACTTTGCGATGAATAAGATAGTATCCATTGAGGTTTAGGGGAGGACGTTATGCCAACAGCGGTTATTGGTGTGGCTGCCGTCATCATCATCGGTGTTGTTGCAGTAATGGTGTTACTCAACACGCGCGAAACTCAAAGTATTGAAGATCGTCTCAACGAGCTAGCGGCTCTGGGGGAACCTGTAACCTTGGAGCAACTAGAGCTTTCTCAACCCTTTTACGAACGGGTCATTGCGCCGATGATCGAACGCCTCAGCGAGATGTCCCAGCGCTTTACCCCCCAGCAAGTTGTAGAAGAATCCAGACGTCAACTCCGATTGGCTGGAATAGCTCATCAACTCTCGCCGGCTCAGTTTTCTGGTATACGGCTAGGGGCGGGGCTGGTTGTGGGTGTGTTAGCGGTCGTCATCGTGTTGTCTCTGTCCCTACCCGCTTGGCAGGAGATCGGAGGTGTGATCTTTGGCTTGATCTTCGGCTATTACGTTCCCAATATCTGGCTAGGTACCAAGATATCTCAGCGACAGAATGAGGTCATCAAGGCGTTGCCAGACGCGTTGGACCTTCTAACTATTTGTGTGGAAGCCGGTCTAGGCTTCGATGCCGCCATGGCGAAGGTCGCCGATAAATGGGATAATGAGTTGAGCTTGGCGTTTATGCGGACGGTTCAAGAGATGCAGTTGGGCAAAACGCGGCGGGAAGCGCTTCGTGATATGGCGATGAGCATGGATGTCGGAGATGTCACTTCCTTCGTGGCCGCTATTGTCCAGGCGGATCAATTGGGTGTCAGTATGGCCAAGGTAATGCGCATCCAGTCGGATACGATGCGGATGAAGCGCCGCCAGCGCGCGGAAGAGAAAGCCAATCAGGCCCCGGTTAAGATGATGATTCCTCTCGTCTTCCTGATCTTCCCCCCCATCTTCATTGTGTTGTTGGGGCCGGCGGTCATCAAATTTAAGAATATGGATAGTAGCTAAAGTCCTTAGGCGCGGCCGTGGCGGAGCAACTGATAACGTGGGCTTGGCGCGCCTATCGATGGGGTATTGACCTCGTTCTGCCGCCCCAATGCGTGGGCTGTGGGAAGGTTGGTCTATGGCTTTGTCCAGCGTGCGCCCAGCAAATTCCTCTGTGGGAAGCGCCTCAATGCCCACGCTGTGGTCGCCCTTGGGAGGGAGAAGAATTGTGCACTGTCTGTCGAGAATCACCACTTCAAGTGGCCCCCATTCGCTCTACTTTCCTATTCCAAGCCGAGATCCGCGATGTGATGCATGCCTTGAAATATCGCGGCGGCTATCAGGTGATTCGATCTTTGACGCCCCGGATGGTAGAAGCCTGGCAGCGTGCCGAGTTCGTGACCGATCTACTAGTCCCCGTCCCCTTGCATCCTCGCCGCGAGGCAAAACGTGGGTATAATCAGGCTAATCTATTGGCGTGTGCCTTGGGGGAAGCGCTTGATGTGCCAGTTGCCAGCCGGTTGCTGCGGCGAACTCGTGCTACAGTTTCCCAAACGAAGTTAAACCGGAAGCAGCGACGCGAAAACGTGAGCGGTGCATTCACCTATCCAGATGATATTCTTCTAGATGATATGCATCTTACATTAGTGGACGATGTCGCTACGACCGGCGCTACATTAGAGGCTTGCGCGGACGTACTATTGGCTCATGGGGCAGAACGTGTCAGTGCGTTTACTTTGGCGCGTGCGCCATAATCTAAAATATTTTTCAAGGAGGTAGATCTATGGAGTCGTTACAAATTTACACTCGGGATTTGGAGTTGAATGATCGGCTGCGAGATTATGTGGAATCCAAGGTCTCCAAATTTGAGCGCTATCTGCCTAAATTGGATAGCGTCCGGGTGGATCTCTCAGAGAGCAATGCCCGCGATAGTTCTCAGCGAATGGTGGCCCAAATTACAGTTTACGTGCCACGAGCGATTTTGCGGGCTGAGGAGCGCGCGGGGGATATTTTCAGCGCCGTCGATTCGGTGATGGATAAGATGTATCGTCGCATTGAGCGCTATAAGGGACGCCGCCAGCAGGCGCGGCGGGCGACGGCTGAGGTTTTTCAGGAAGCTCTGGAGGAAGAAGAGGATCTGTACGAGGAAGAATCGGACATCGTGCGCGTCAAGGAATTTGAAGTCAGCGCCATTCCTCCGGAGGACGCTGTAGAGCAGATGGAATTGCTCGGTCACCACTTCTACGTCTTCTTGGATGGCACGGATGGCCGGCTTAGTGTGGTCTACAAGCGCAAGAACGGCGACTACGGGTTGCTGAAACCGCGATATTGATCAGCTCATTAGGATATAAAAGGACAGGGGCACGGTTAACGTGCCCCTGCCTTGTTTAACATGCGAAATCATACTTGGATACGAATCATCATTGGCCTGGCGATCCTGATCGTTTTTGGCGGCGCGGGATCGGTTCGGGCGCAGGGGGAGCCACAGGATGAGGTCGTTGCCCTCGGCCCGCAGGATCCTGAGGAGATGGAGGCGTTCTTCGATGCTTATCTGCCCGCTCAGATGGAGCGCTATGAGATCCCTGGCGCGGCGATTGCGGTAGTGAAGGCCGGCCAGCTCTTCTTCGCCGCAGGCTACGGCGTCGCCGATACGCGCAGTCAGCGCCCGGTCGTGGCGGATGAGACGCTTTTCCACATTGGCTCGATCACGAAGCTCTTCACCTGGACGGCTGTGATGCAATTAGTCGAGGAAGGTGTCTTAGATCTCCATACGGACGTCAATACCTACCTCGCCGACACCGATTTTCAAATCCCCGACACTTACCCGGAGCCGGTCACGTTGCACAACCTGCTCACGCACACCCCCGGCTTCGAGGATCGCATTGGCAATCTCTATCGCATCAGCCGCTACGATGCTGTGCCGCTGCCGCAGTATATCCGCGAGCAGCTCCCCGCACGCGTCTATCCCCCCGGCGAGATCATCGCCTATTCCAATTACGGCGCCGCCCTGGCCGGCTATATCATCCAAGAGACATCTGGACTATCCTACGAGCAGTACATCGAGACGCACCTCTTAGAGCCGCTTCAGATGGAGCGCTCCTCCATTCGGCACCCCCTGCCCGCCGCCCTGGCCGATGACGAGGCGCTGGGCCATCTGCGCATCCTGGATGATGTCGTCCCCATCCGCGAGTATTTCCCCAGCGCACCGTTGGTGGGGATGAGCGCCACCGTCACCGACATGGCCAACTTCATGATCGCGCATCTGCACGAGGGCGAATATGAAGGCGCGCGCATCCTCCAGCCGGAGACGGCGCGGATGATGCAGCGCCAGCAATTCACGCATGATCCTCGCCTGGCCGGCGTGACCTATGGTTTCGTCGAGTGGGATCGCAACGACCAGCGGATGCTCTGGCACGGTGGCAGCACCGCGCTCTTCCAGAGCATCATCCTCCTCCTGCCGGAGCACGATATGGGCTTGTTTGTGATCTACAACAAGAAGAGCGAATCGGAGGCGGGACGCGAGTTGCGCCAGGATTTCTTGGATCGCTACTATCCGGCGGAGTCCGAGCCGCCACAACCGATGCCCAACCACGAAGAGCGCGTCGATCTCTTCACCGGCGTCTATCGCGAGAGCCGCTGGGCGCACACGACCGTGGATAAGTTGATCTACGCCTTCGCGCGCACGCACAGCATCGAAGCAAACCCCGACGGCAGCCTCACATTGTTAGGGGAGTCCTACGTAGAAGTGTCGCCCTCGTTTTTCCAAGGTGTGTCGGGCGAAGGGCGCATTGCGTTCCGGCTCGACGACGCGGGCGAGGTGACGCGCGCCTACTATGACTTCGATCCCCACGAGGCGCTCATAAAATTGCCGTGGTACCGCTACCCCACCGTTCACATCGGCGTGGCGGGTGTTTGCATGACGATCTTTCTGCTTTCGCTGTTCACGTGGCGGCCTCGGCGCCGGGAGGCGCGTGAGGGGATGCTCAGCACCGAGGGACGGCGGAT
>JAAAOZ010000004.1 GCA_009908585.1 Chloroflexota bacterium | reverse complement strand
GTCCGTCGCCCGCCGTCAGCGTGACGCTCGTATGATCTATGTGCTCATTCGCTGCGAATCCTACCAGGTTGTCGTGGTCGATGGTATCCGCGCCGCCGCTTTCGTGCGTGGAGGCGTGCGCGCCGATGTTGGCCGCCGGAAGCTGGCCTGTTACATCGGTCGTGAGGTCAATCTGGCCCAGCGTGATCTGCTGGCCTGCGATGCTAAGGTAATCGTAGGCCCCGGCCAGTGTCACGGGGTCGTGATGTGCGTCCGTGATGGCCGCGTGGGTTGCAACCGCGCCCAGGGTCTCGTAGCTACCGGAGAGATCGACCGCGCCGGTCGCTCCATCTACTGATTGCACGGGGGCCGCTGCCGACGCCTCGGCGTCGCTGTAGCGCACGTGATGTGGTGATGCATCCCCGATGGCCGTGTGTTCCGCCGCTGTCAGGTAGTCGGCGAGTGCTCCCCACTCCCATGTCGTTCCGTTGTAGACGCCTAACTCGCCATCATCTTCTGCGTAGGCGAGGGCGCCGGCATCATCACTGGTCAGGGAGAGGGCTTCGATCCCATCTTTTGTACCGCTGTAATTAACGAGCGGTAAGCCTAAAACACGGCCATCATGGATCATTCAAATAACCATCCGTCAAAGCTGAGGAGTGCGGAGAAAGTGTCGCTTCCGTTGGTGGGGTCGCGTTCGATCTTGATCAGTAGCACGTCGGATGGGTCGATGTCGCTCACGTCAAATTCAAGCCCGTAGGTGCGGCCAAGGCCGGAGGGTATAGCCACCACCTCATCCGTTATAGTTTTCAAAACTGTGTTTCCGCTTGCGTCGACTTTGATGATTGTCGCGGAAAGCACGACATCACCGGTGTTCATGATACCATCTGCAAAGACGGCTTTCAGGGTTGAAAACTTTCTAGGGAGTGTCGTCTGGACGTGGGTTTTCGAGATGTTTGCTTGGTCAAGATAGACATATCCTGCTGTATTATGTGACAAGTCGCCTGTACCAGAATCTATCGCGACTATCGGGGAAACAAAAAAACCTCCTGGATACGCTGGGCCTTGAATGGTCGGCATGGTCGATCCTCCTGTCATCAGAATTGGTAAAAACGCCAAGAACAAACGGACTGCTTTTTCCCCTGCGTTCATGCCCACACCTCGATCTCGACCTCGGTGCCAGCGGTGCTGCTGGCCAGGTAAAGCGTCTCGCTTGCCGCGATGATGTTTTCCTTGAAGTATTCGCGGCCCGGTTGGAGGGTTTGGTATGGATCGGTCGGGGTTGCAACTTTCCCGGTTTCCCAGGCGAATCTAACTTCTGTGCTCCCGTCGCGCGCGCGGAATGATACGGCGCGAACGCCGGTTGGCAATGCCTGGCTATATTCTGTGTCTGCCGTCGTCAGCGTGACGACGTAGGTCGTTGGTGTCATCTGATGCACCTCCCCGTCAATTTGTACCGAAAGGCCGCGCGCGCCATAGCCTGGATCGGCGGTCGCGACGTTGTCTATGTTGACTCTCAATAGGTCATTCTGAAAAACAAGGGCTGTGTCTGGGATCGCGGATGCTCTGCGGTCGAGTTGCCCGCCGGGAAGCGTTGGTTTCGGCGATGTCGGGAATAGGGATGTCCAGGTCTGGCCCCCGTCGTCGCTGCGCTCTACGTCGATGATTGTGTTCCCCGTATCGCCGGCATCCCGCAGGTATATGGTTATTGTACTGATTATAAAATTTTCTGCAACTCGCCAGACGCCGCCGACCTCGTCCGCCGCGGCTAGGGGGCCGTCAATCGTCCAGTATTTGGCTTGGAATGTGATCCCGCTTTCTGCTCCCCCTCCACCTCCACCGTCATCGAAGATCAATCCGTCCTCGGTAGGGTTGACAGTGGCGATTTTCCCGGCCTGCCCGGTGTAGATTGACGGTGTGTCGCTCAAATTTAGGAATGGCAAGGCGGGGGCATCGCCGGCGCTCCCGTCGTGGGTGTGCTCTGAGACGTCCACGGTGTCCACGGTCTCCCCGGCGGCCATGATCAAACTCCCGGCCAAGACGGAGATGTCTCCGTTCCAGTCGATGCTCATTACATCCAAGGCGCCGGTGTCGCCGTCGCAGCGGCGAATCACCATGGGGATTTCGTAGTTTCCGCCCCAGGTCAATAAGGCGCGATCTACAACGCCGGCCACATCCTCTAAGAGCATGCCGATTCCGTTTTCTGCCTTCACGGCGGTTGTGCCATAGACCTCGGTATCAACGTCGCGGCATCCGACCCAGTTGTCTCCCTGGGTTCCGATCTGCATCCATTCTCCGGTCAAGTCGGGGTAGTCGTCGCCAATGGTGATGTAATTGGCGCCGAGGGCGATCATGCTGCCGCCGATGACGCCGGCGTTAAGGAAACGGAGATCCACTATATCTTGCCAGGTCACGGGTTGGCCGGCCTGCAAGCGAACGGCGGCCAACCAAAAAGCGCCGGGTGGTGCGGGTTCCATCGATGTCAATGTTGGCGCGCCGTCATCCTGTACGGCGGCCACTCCGTCGCTCATCAGGTACAGGAGAATGTACTTTCTTCCGCTTACCGGGTAATAGCTTGATAGGTCTACATCCTGCGTGGCGGTCAAGGCGCAAAACTCACCTTCTGCGAAGTAGGTTCCTCCCTGGATCGTTACGCTTTCCGTGTCACTCGCATGGGCTTGGCATCGTAAGGGAAAAATTTGGGAGGTGTGTAGCCACATGAGCATGTCCGCGCCTCCCCATTCGTGGGTTTCGGCGTGGGGGTCAACGTCTGGCACATTGGCGGGGTCTTGACCTCCGTATCTTAACGTTTCGTCGTCAACGCCGGCGATGTACTGGATGTCTGTGATCGGGTGGGTTTCGATTCTCACGGGTAGATTGAGGTAAGGGGGCACGCGACCTGGAAAGACGCCTTCCTCGTAGCCACCGGGCTTTTCTACCCTTACGTAGTAATAGCCGGGGCGATCTGCGACTTGAATGTCACCAGCGGCGTTTCCAAGTAGGCCACGTTGGAACGGGCCTTTCTTTCGTATATTTCGCGCTGCTCTGATGAATCTTTTTGATACCATTACAATAACCCTATGGCGACGCCTTTGTCGGCCACGATGGCGCTGTAGGGGACACTATCCCCTCCGCCGTCTGTTTGGTCGGCGTTTGCGCCGCCCTTGTTGTACAGAGGGGATCCGTTGTAGGTAGCGAAGATCAGGTGTGGATTGATTGCTGTCGCGTCTCTTCTGGCCAGGAGGATGTTTCCGTCCGCATCACCGTCCATGGCTCTGCTGGCCGCAACGCTGAGCGTTACGCTCCCCCACGTCGTCGCTCCATCGTTGGTGTAGAAAAGCGTGTCGTCGCGCGCGGTGCGGAGGTAGTCAGAGAGGCCATAACCACATCCCCTAACTGTATCAATGATGCCGGCCTTATAGGTCGTCGTGTCGATGTACTCATAGGCTGCCGCGTCGCTCAATAGGCGATAGTCGTTGTCAAGCGTGAATGCGCCAGCGTATAAAACATCAGCGACTCGATCTACAAACATGTGCGGGTACCAGTTTCCTCCTCGTCCATCGTAGGCAAGAGAGAAGTCGACGCCTTGATTGCCAGACTCCCAAATTTGACCAAGTCCTCCGAGGCCGTCTGATACGGCCATGAAAACTGTTCCATCCGAAAAGACGACCACGTCTCCGATTTTGTACCTCACGCTTTGATCAACTGCCGTCCAACTACTGCCGTAGTCGGTAGATTTGAAAAGAAATTTACCGCCTGTGAGCTTGCGTTGCATCGTTAGGTATACGATCTCGTTAAGCGGGTCAAAGGCCGAGTAACGAAATCGCTCTTTTCCCGTAGAGGAAAAGCCTATTAAGGATAGGGCTTGGGCCATGGTTAGTATCTGCTGCCAGTTGGTTCCCGTAACGCTGGGCCGGCGGATGTAAAGTTCGTCTGTGGTTGGGTCGCCGGGCGTTGCTGAGGAGATCCCAAGCTGCAATGCCTGCGGGTTGTCTGGATCAAAGGCCGCGCTGCGGATGTGAAGCTCATCACCCCAGACGTACCAAACCGGATCTCCGGCGGCGTCCAGTTCGATGTCGTCGGATCGATAGAGTCCCTTTGACGTGGCGACCAGTGCGTATAGGCCGGGATCGTCGGGGATCGGGTCCCAGATCGGCGGCAGGGCCGGCGGTGGACTGGGTGTGGGGAATTCGGTTTCTGGCGGAACGGGTACATCGACCGCGTTGGCTGTGCGTCCGTAGGTTCTGCCGCCGATGGTAATCCGCCACCGCATGGCGTCTGTATTAAATTCAAGACTTGCTTTCTCGATGGCCATCTTGATTGTGGCGGGGAGTTCTGCTATTTGATAGCCGGCGGGGTCAATCGCCGCGCCGGGTGTGACTTCGATCTCGTCCGCTGTGTTCTCAATGGCGATGTGACGGGCTGCCCACGTGCGCAGTTCGGCGGCGGTCGCGGGGGCCAGGTTATTCACCTCTGACGGGCTTCCCCACGGGCCGGGGGCCACGGGGGCCTGTGCGAGTGCCGGCTCAAACGACCCGCCGGTATCCTGGTATACGCCGCCGAATCTCACCTGGTTGACGGTTGGCTCTGCGTAAGTGGTGCGGATGCTTTCTCGTAGGTCGGCGGGGTCAGAAAGGTCGCGGACGGGGAGTGCCGCCCAGTCGCTATCGTCAAGGTAAAGGGGGTCAGGCTTGACAATGAATCCGCCGGCGCGGTTGCATCTGGCGTGCCAGAAGGCCGACTTTAGAATAGCGTCGGTCTGTTGGGGAAGGGTGCCGAGAGTGAATTCCTGCCCAGCAATGGCGCGTGTTGGGGCGTCGCCCAGGTCAACGTTGGCCACCTCCGGGAGCGTGCTGTGCCAAAACAGCAAAAACCACAAAGCGCGGGATAGTGTGGGTTCATAAAGATCCGCCCACTCGGAGGGTGTGTCTGTGCCGGTCACCTCTGTAACCAGGAAAGGGTAGGCGTGAATGTAACGCGAGAAAGCCATGGCGCTCTGGAGGGTTAGAGTTTTCGTGATGCGCTCGAATGTTTCTGTTTGCGCGCTGGGAATGATAAAGCCAAAAAATATCACTTCCTGGGTTTCAATATCTACCACGGCGGCGGGGGTGTATTGCAGCATGTCGATCTCCGCGTCGATCTCGATATCGACCGTCCATCCTTGTTTCACGTCCCATCGCCCGCTGCAGCGGGTTACGTTGTTCTCGGCGGCGGCGTCTCCGATCCAGACGGGGATGTAGCGGTTGCAGGTGCTGCCATGGGCGTCCGTTACCGTCAAGGTCAGGTATCGAAAGCCGGACGTTGTGTAACTGGCGGTTACGGTCGCGCCGCTGCCGGTGATAGTTCCGCCAGCGCCGGCGTCCCAGGTGTAGGTTAGTGGCGCGGCATCGTCCAGATTGCCGAATGATCCGCTGGCGTCCAGGTTTATGGTTTCTCCGGGTTCGCAAAAGACGGCCTCTTGCCACTCGTTGGTTCCTCGACGAGCAAGGGCCACGGGCGTGGGGGGGAGTTCTTCTTGCCAAGTGGCGGGGAAAGGGATGTCAAAATCCTTGTAAACCGTGCCGTCATCGATGCGCTGATAGCGCGGCCATGGTAAGCGCACATCGTAAAGCGCGACCTCGTCTCCGCTGGTGTAGGAGATCGGAGTCTCGCCCAGCGTGTACGTCGTCCCTGTCACACTGCGCACACGGGCGATCTCTACTCCCTCGCGGATCAAAAGCAAATTCTCGACGTTGCCGGGGATCGTTCCGCTATCGGTGCTGGTGGATAGCTCGTAGGTGCTATTATCGTAGCCGGTCACCGTACCGATCCATAGCGGGGTATTGGGGGCTAGTAGCAGAGCAAGGCGCGCGCTATTCAAATTCATGGGGTAACATCCTCCAAAAGCAGGAGCGTTACGGTCACGGATTCATAATAGCCGCCGGCGCGCGTTAGGTCTCCGGGGTTTGGCAGTCTGGCCAGGGCGCGGTATTCTGCCCATGTGTCCACATCGTTTCTTGTTTCGATGTAGACCTCTCCGCTTTCCCCTCCGACGAGGCTTTTGAGCGCTGACCATTGCGCTATCGAAAGCGCCGAGAATGTCCAGATGCTGCGTTGGTATCCCACATCCTCAGTTGTGCCGGCCAACGTCGTTACGCGCTCTGCACCCGGCGTGTAGCTGCTGCGCGGGTCAAACTCAAAGCGCGCTGTGCAGAGATCGTCATCGTCAAAGGGGTGGGTATTGCTGATCCGGTAATTGCCCATATTGCTCCTTGGTTATTTCCTGGGAAATGTTACAGAATCGCGTCGGTGATCTCGCGCTCGAATTCCTGAAGTTTTGCCTCGTACCAGGTGCGATCTGCGGTGCCCATCCCGGTGAAGGTGGCGGAGATGTTTACGCCGCCGCCACGCCGGACGTTCTGTTGGTTTAGTCGGGTACCCATCGCCGCTTCAACTTGCCGCGTGGTGCCTGGTGACATGACGAATTCCCCGGCGTGCATCATGTGCGGTTCGGTGTTGCGGATGTAGCCACCGGCCGCGCGGGCGCGGAGGCCACCTGCTGGTATCGAGACGCCGGATGGCGTGGGCAAGTTGGCGATGTGTCGGGCCCAAATGTTGCGGTTGGCGGCCAGGAATCTCTCAGTATCCTGTATCATTGCTTGATAGTAGGCCTCGCGTTGGGCCTTTGATTGCGTGAAATAGTTTAATTCTGCATTGATCTTGTCGAAATACTCACGTTCCAAGCGGGCCATTTCTTCCTGGTGTTGCTGCCTCATCTCTGCGACGCGCTCCGTGTTTTGTTGGATGCGCTCGGTGCGCCGGCGCTGATACTCGGTTTCGATGTCGACCATGCGCTGCTGGTGTTGTTGGGCGCGCTTGGCGCGCTCCCGCTGGTATTGCTCGGCCTGTTGTTGCTGCTGATCCGCGAAGTCCTCCTCGGCGCGCGACTTCTCCTTTTCGTAGTTTCGCTTTTCTTTGAACAGACCGGCGGCGTCGCGGGCCAATTCGAGGTCAAAGACGCGCGCTTCGTGATCCTCTCGCATGCGCCGCATGCGCTTGTTATGCTCTTCGAGGGCGCGTGCTCGTTTCTCTTGGTGCTGGCGCTCCTGCTCGGCCTCGGATTGCCGGAAGTCCTCGGCGGCGTCGCGGCGGTTTTGGTTGTAGTCGTCTTCCATTTTTGCTAAGTCGGTCTGGAGATCGGCGTTAGCTTCCGCGATGCTGGCGTTTAGGTCGTCGAGGGCCGTTTTTTGCTTCTGAAGAAGCTCTACGTACAGATCGACTGCTTTCTCCTGTTCTTCGGAGAGATCGTAGGCGTCTTCTTGTTGACGTTGGGCATCGTAGATTTCATAGCTCGCATCGGTTGCCGTGTCGCCCAGATCCTTGATCGCGCCGTCGAGGTCTTTGATCCCGTCGATCCCTGTTCCAGGGAGCATGATGCCAAACTCCCGCAGCATGTCATCACCGGACGGGCCGGTCGTTCTTAGGTTTGGACCGGGGAGGTAGGATGCGGGGTTGGGTTGCTCCTGCTCAAGGCCGGCGCGACGGCTAAACCATCGTTCTCCCAGATCCTCTCCAAGCCCGATTTTTTCTAGGGCCTCGCCTACTGCATAGGCGGTGACGGCTCCGAATTGCTCTAGAGAAGCTCCCCCTATTTTGTCGGCTATAAATTCATCGTATATTTTCGCGCCGCCAAAGATACCAGCAAGGGGGACAAGGACTGCCGTTGCCAGCGCTGATATGCCGGCGGCGGCAGTTCCAAGCGCGGCGGCCAGGCCGCCGGCGGATGCGGTCTCGATGGCGGTCTCTGTTTTTGCTCCTGTAACCTCAATGACCTCCTCATCGATTGCGCTTTTGGCCTCTAATGCTCCTTCGATTTCTGCGCCTTTGGCCTCAATGACTTCCTCATCGACCGCGCTTTTTGCCTCAATGACTCCTTCAGCTTCTGCGCTGCTGGCCTCGATGACTTTCTCATCGACTGCGCTTTCGGCCTCGATGACGCCTTCCGCCTTGGCTCCCTCCGTCTCCGTTGTCGCTGCTGTTGCGGCGGCCTCGGTTACGATCTCGCGAAAAGTTTCAGCCGAGGTAACTACGGCGGACTTGAATTCTAAGACGCCCCATGTCCCCTTGGCCAGGTTGCTGGCCATGTTGATAGTTTGAAGTGCGGTTCCCGTTGCGGCCAGCAGGCGACTGATTGCAAATCCTCCGCCGGCCAAAACCGCGAAGGCTTTTACTACCTGTGGGTATTGTCCGGCGAACGCGCTTACTTTTTCTAAGGCTTGAGACGTCGCTTCAACCGTGGGGAGGACAAGCTCCATCCCCTGTTGTCCTATGGTAAGCCAAAGGCGGCGCCATTCCTGTTCCAAACGGGCGATGCGTTGCGTTTCGCTGCTTTCGAGGTCTTCGCGTTGTTGTTCCCATTCCTGGAGTGAATCGGCGGATAGCTCTGATGCCTTTTCTTTCAGCGTGTTTATGCCTTGCGCGCCGGCCTCCATCTGCTCGCGGACAAGGATCGCCGCAACTCGCGAAGCGTTTTGAGTAAAAAGTGCTCCCATGGCCGCTTCGCGTTGCTGATCGGTCAGGCCTCGCGTTGCTTCTGCTATCATCTCGATGGCTTTGGCGGTGCCGACGAAGTTCCCTTCTTGATCAAAGAAAGCCTCTTCATCTCCAAAAAGGTCGACCAGGACTTCCTTGGCCTTTTCTGAGGTTGGCACCAGGAGATTGTCAAGCATCTGCTGGTAACCAGTGCCGGCCTGGGTTGCCTTGATGCCGTTCTCGCCGAGGAGGGTAAAGACGGCGGCGGTGTCTTCCAGGCTCTCGCCGGCGCGTTCTGCTGTAGCGCTTGCCATCTTGAACGATCCGGCTACGTCCGAGACGCTGGCTAAGGTCTCGTTGGCCACCTTGTTAAAAATGGCCGTTATTTCTTCCACATCCTCCATCTCTTTGCCGTACTGATTTATAGCGGCGGCGGCGGCCTGCGACATGGTTGCCATGTCGACGCCGGTAAGGGCCACGGCTTCCTGGATGGGGATTGTGTTTTCCAAGAGGGCGTTTAGCTCCTCCTGGGTTTCGATGGTGACGTTGGCATCTTGTGCCCAAGCTGTGAGGCCGCGCGAGATTTCGCGGGGGTCGATGCCGGTTTCTGTAGACATGGCCATTACGTCGGCGCGGAGGCCTTGGGTCATTTGCTGGTTAAGTCCCACGGCGCGCGCGGCCATGTCGGTCTGCGAGATGAAGTCGCGGTAATCTTTCCCCGCCTTGATTAAACTTCCGCCGATCACCATGGACGTGCGTCCCAGGTTATTCGCCACCTGCTCAAGATTGCGTCCAAGTTGTGTTAGCCCTTCGCTTTCTTTGGCGGCGGCGTTGATCTCGTCGCGGAACAGCTTAATCGTTCCGCCAATGCCCGTGTAGTTCTCTCGCAATCGATCCGCGTGGCGGTTGATCCGCTGCTGGTTATTGGCCACAGTTTCAAGTTCGCGGACGATCTCTTCGATGCTCAATCCGGTAGCGTCGGCGGCGTCCTCTACGGCGCGCCAGGAAACGCCGATCTTGGTGGTCATTTGCTGCGCTCGCTCGCTCAGTACCTCGCGCTGGCGGGCCTCTTTCTGGGCGCGGGCTTCCGCTTGGGCCAGTTCCCTCGCTTCCTTTTTCTGGCGGGTAAGGCTTCCGACGATCTCGGCGGCGCTTTGGCCGGAAGCTTCCATGTTAGATTGGATGCTCTCCCAGTCCTCGCCAAGTTCGGCGGCCAGTTGTTGGGCCTTCCTTAGTTGTTTTTGCTCTTGCTTCTGGCGGGTAAGGCTTCCGACGAGTTCGGCGGCACTTTGACCGGAAGACTCCATGTTAGCCTGGATGCTTTCCCAGTTCTCCCCAAGTTCGGCGGTAAGCTGCTGCGCCTTACGAATGAGCTTCTCTTCTTGTTCTTGAAGACGGATGCTAGACTTTTTAGCCTCTGTTTTGCGGCGTTCGATCTCTTTCTGGCGTGTTGCTTCCGGCGAACGGTTGAAAGCGCGTTGCTCCTCAAGGGTGCGCGCCTGCTCGCGATCCTGTTCGAGTTCCGTGGACACATCGGAGAGGTCTTGGGCCTCCTGTATTTTGGCCGCCACGTCTCCTTCGCGCATCTGTTGGTCAAGCTGTTCCAGGGCCTGCTCGGTTTCCTGCAATTGAGTGTAAACGCGCTCGAATTCTTCCGGAGATGCGCCTTCGTCTTCGGTGATGGCCTCGAATTGGGCCAGGAGAGCATCGCGGCGTTTGATAAGTGACTGGGCCAGCGTTGCATACTGGACTTCAACGGCGGCCAACTTCTCCATGACGCCTTCAAGGCGGGCCTCTTCCTCGGCGGTGAATCTGGTTTTAAATTCCGCGTCAGTGTTGAGGGCGCGGACGAATTCGTCTTCCGATCCTTCGGTCATTCGCTCGCCTTGGTGCGGGGACCAGCCTTTCGGCATGTAACCCATGGCTCGCATGGCGGCTTCCTCGTCCGATCCCCACCCTTCCCCGCCGATCTCGCCGCGCATCTTGTCCATGTCGCTGTACATCTCGTCCATCATGGCGCGGTAGCGGGGGCCGGCCTGCTTTGACGGTTGAAGGCCGCCGCGCAGGGTCATCTCGGCCATCTCCCTGTTTAGCGACTTGCGCTCCGCTTCCAGGTCGGCCAGGCGCGCCGTGATGTTTTCGATGGGTAGGCCTTCCGTGGCTGCGGTGAGGACCTCGCTCACTTCCTGCGCTGTAGACTCTGCCATCCCGACTAAGGCTTCTGACCCGAAATATTCAGGGTCAACTTTTGCAAGCCATGCGTTTATTTCCCTCACCATGTCGGGGATGATCGAGTGACCGACAAGCTCCTCGTATACCTGTCGCCACTCGTCCAAGATCGCGCGCGCGGCGGTTTGTGTGTTGCGAATCGCTTGCTGGTGGTCGGTGGCGGCGGCGATGTCCTGCTCGGTCTTTTGCGCGACGGCGGCCATTCCTTCTTGTGAAGCTGTGAAGGCATTTGTGTAGGCTGCCCACCATGCTGTGGAGTGCTGGCGTTGCATCGCTTTTCCGACTGCGCGGTTCTGGCCGGTCTCGTTGTAGAGGGCCACGCCTTGTAGGTCGGAGGCTGTGGGGCCGGGCGTTGCTGCGCTCTTCACGTCAGCGATGGGGCGCGTGTCGATCTTGCGAAGCTCTGCGTTTATCCCGGCGACCATCTCAGGCACTATCGAATGGCCGACAAGCTTGTCTGATACCCATTGCCAAACTTTGACAAGGCCTTTCGCTTGTTCTTTGGCGGGTTCTGTGGGATCGCTGGCCAGTTCGCGCTCGATCTTGTCGACGCTGCTGGCCACTTGTTTGGCTGTGTCCTGGGTCGCTTCTGCTGCGTCCTCGGCGGGTTTGGCGGCGGTTTGTTGGAGGGCCTCGATCTCTTGGGCCAGACGGAGAAGAACGGCGCGCGATTGCTCGGTGGCTTTCTCTATCCCGACGCCGCGTCTTGGTAAGCTTTCGATCTCCTTCATGGCCTGGGTTTGGAGTTCGGTTAGTTTCTGGCGGAGCTGCGAGACGTCGCTTTCTACGCCGTCGGCGGCCTCGTCGGTTGCCTGGGCCATCTCGTCCATGGGTGTTTCGATGGCGGTTCGTAGTGATGCAACATGACCGGCCAGGCGGGTTAGAACGTCGCGGCTGTTTTCTGCCGCTTGGTCAAGGGGCACGCTGGCTCTGGTGCGTTTGGTTAGCTCGCGCCGTGCTGCTGCTTCAAGCTCCTGAGATGCGCGGCGCTCGATGTAATTCATCCCTTCGGAGGCCTTCGCTGCCGCGTCCATGGCCTCGACTAGATTGTCGAATGCGTCTGCTTGCTCGTTGATGATTTCTATTGTACCAGTGACTGCATCGCCCATCGCTTTCTGAGCGTTGATGAAGTCGACCAGGGTGCCTTGCGCTCCCTTTGGAAGCTGCGCCGTCGCGCCTTTTTGAAGCTTCGAGACTTGAGCTTTTTGTTTCTGCTGGAGGCGGTTGACGCGCTCTTGGAGTTTGACCATGGACGCGATGGTGTTGGCGGCGGCCTGCTGCCCTTCGCGTTCCAGGGCCTGCTTGACCTCCTCTATCGACTCCATGCCGAATTCTTCCCAAAGCTCAATATTGCCGGCATGCTCTTCTCTAAGCTCGCGTTCTCGCGCGTCCATCTTGCTCATCAGGGCCACGGTCTCTTGATCATAGACGGAGGATCGCGCTTCCCCGATCTCGCGGTCAATGTCAATCTTGATCGCTGAAAGGGTTTCCATCTGCTCTTTCCACTGCGCAAGCTCTGGCGATCCTTCTGGCGGCTCAATGGCCATGTGCTCTCTAATGGCCTGTCGGACTTCTTCCATGTTTTGCGCGAGGCCTTCGGCGCTTACGGTGATAGCGACGCCAAGGCGGTCGTAGTGAGATTGTACTTCCTCGACTTCATCCTCTGACAGTCCGCCGCCGATGACCATATCGCGCATGCGGGTTCCGATCTCCACCCGGCGCGCGATATGGTCTTGAACATTGGCCATTTTCCCGGCGACCTCGACCTGCATCTCCTCAAGCTCGCGGGTGATCTTGTTTTTAATCCTGGAAATATATGACTTGTAGCCGCTGGAAGCGAATCCCTCAAATAGCGCATCCATGGTGGTCGTCGTCGCGCCGGAGAGGGGTTGAAAGCGCTGTGATCCCAAGCGGCCTATTTCCTCGGTCGCGCCTTGGATGCGGCCTTCGAGTTCTTTGATTTTCTGCATTGCGGAGACGGCCTTAGTGGTGCCGGCGTCCAGGGCGTCGTCAAGTCCTTGTATCTCCCCGGTCATCTCGCCAAAAGCACTCGCCGGGCCGCGCGCCACGATCCCGGAGATCTGGCTCTGAATGGCCGTGAGGGTCGTTTCTAATCTCCCCCAGTTCTCCTGCATGCCGTCGGCCATCGCTTTGCCGATGCCCTTGGCGTCCTGCTTGATGGAGAGCATGGCGCGGTGTAGGCCTTCCAGGCTGTCGGGGTCAACCTCCCCGATCTGCTGCAAGGCGGCGGCGGCGCGTTCCAGATTCTTGGCCTCCTTGCCGGCATAGGAGAACATGCGCTTCAGGGCGTTGGCGGTGCTCTTGTCCATCTTGGTCTGGAACGTGATCGCGCCGAGTTCCTTTTCGATGGCCTTGCGGACGTCGCCGGCCTGTTGGGCCGCGTCTTGGCCGTCTATGGTGATCTTGATTTTAAAATCTGTTGTCATGGTATTTCCTGGGAAATGTTAGAGGTTTTTCACGCGCTGCGTTAGGATTGCCAGGGCCTGGGCTTCGAGTTGCCGGATGGCCTTGGTTCCAAGCCCAACAAATGGACGCGGGGGAACGATGCGTCCTGTGGCCGTGGTTCCGCCGGCGTGTAGGGTTGCGATGCGGTTGGGGGTCTGCGGGTCGTCAACGGCTCCGAGTGTGATACGGGTATTCCATCCGTCATGATCTGCAATGGTGATGTTGCGCGGGTGACGGGGGTTCACAAACGAAAGGAGGAGGTCATCGGTGCGGCGCAGGATGGGGTGTTCTGCGCCGGTTGAAAAAGGGATGCCGCGCTCATCGATGCCGGCGCGGCGTTGCTGTTGGGTGTAGGGGGCCAGGGGTGTCCATGGTGTTCCGTCAGGAGACTGCTCGCGCTTGAAGTTTTCGTGAATGCCTCGGCGTGCCGTATCGGCAATGATCTCCGTTTCGCGCGCGCCGAGGTCGCCTATCCCGGCCAAGTTGTGCCAAAAATCGTTATACTCGTCATCTTGAACCAGGCCGGCGGTGATGCGCATGGGGCGCCTCCTCAATCGGTTTCAAACTCTTGTTTGATGATGCGATGCTGCCATTCCAAAATTCGGAAGTCGTGGATCACCCAGTCCGGCCAGTTGACAAGGCCGCCGGGGAAAAGCGGCTCCTTGTCACCGAAAGAACGCCATAGCTTCCAAAGGCGCATGGAAAGCTCTGGCTTATATAGCTCCCATTGCCCATCGTCCTCAAAGTCGCCGGCGCTTGACTCGTTGAGCGCGCGGTTGTACTCGATTAGTTGGATGCGGATGCTTCGCTGCTGCTCTCGGCGTTCTCGCTCTCGTCTTTTTTTTGCTCGTCCTCGGTCTCGTCTTCCTCACCTCTGAACGGATTCCAGTGGGGGTTGAGTTCGTAGGTTAGGTTTTGCCAGGCGTCTGTGAGTGCCTGGGGGAGGTCGAGAAACTCCTCGACCTTCATGTCGGGGTCGAGGCCGGTGATTTCCTGCGCCGATGCCAACAGGTCGGGGTAGAAGATGCGGACTAACATGATCTTGGCCTGGACGGCGACCAGACCTCCTGCTGCGGCGGGGCCGTCCTCCTCTATGGTGGTGTTCAGTGCTTTGACGTAGGCTTCCGCGCGGCCAGCGTATACAGCGCGCTTCATGGCGGTCATGGCGGTAGCCTCAACGATGACCAGATCGACATTGATCTGGTCATCGGAGAAGCTCAGTTCTTTACGGCGCGGCATTAGCTGCACCCGCCGGATTTTGCGTACAACACGAAGACCTGGTCATCCTCGACCGGAGTTGTGAAGGTGATGGTGCCGGCGTCGGCGTCGACCGTCGCGTCGGAGGTGATGTCGGTCCCAGATCCGTCGGCGGCGGCCACCAGGAACGCCTGGAAATAGGCGGTCTCGCTGTAAGGAGTCTCGCTCAGGTTCAGGGTCAGAGTTGGACTAGCATCGATTAGGAAGGCGTCGAGCACGGGGGGCCCGGGCATGTGCCCGTCGATGTACGCGGCTTCGGCAAAGCCGTGGGTCGCCACGTCAAAGTCAAAGCCGAGAATTTTCTCGACCTTGCGAGGATAGGCGGTGTACTCGGTTGTAGCCGGATTTCCGCTTTCATGTCCGCCGGGCATGGCGCGGACCATCGCTTGCATGACCAGGTAGTAGCGATAGATCGTGTTACCAAAAGTGAGGCTGTCGGGTTCTCGGTCAATACCTTGAGAATAGGCCAGTAGCATGACGGTGGGGAGGCAGTTGTCGCGGTCGGTCTCGCGGCCTAATGCGTCGCTGCCGCCCAACTGGAACACGCTGGTGTTGGCCAGGAGCGCGTCGACCGTGAGGTTGTTGACGCTGGTGGCGATCTGGATGCTGCTCATTTCGTTAGGGCCGAGGTCGATCTGGCCTTGGCTCTGGTCATCCCCCTCGAATTGGATGATCTGCCCGTCGACCCACTGGGGCACGAAACTCTGGGCCATGTTCATCCAAAGGCCAGAATAGGGATCGGCGCCGGCCGCTGATACGAACGGCAGGCCGTCGTCGCCAAGTTGGTACACTCCGAGGTGGCGCATGCCACCATGTGCTGCTCGTTTCACCATGATTAGGCTCCTTTTTAGTTGTTAGAAATAGGTGTCAGTCTCTGCAAATATGCGACCCTCGAAGTCGACGCGCTCAAAGTCCATGTCGACCTTGGGGTCAATCGAAAAGCCAAAGCCAGACCGGCCCGTGAATTTTACTTCGCTGATTGTCGCAGCCCTAGGTAGTTTGGCCGGGCAATTGATAAGCGCGGCGATCACGGCCTGGCGCGCGGTGCGGATGTTGGTGTAGCCGTAGCGGTCATAGATCAACACGCTGAATGAGCAATTCTGCCCGTCTTGTCCGCTGTCGATTACTACAATGGCCAGTACTCGGTCGGTTAGTTCCTCGCGCTTACGCTTCGCCTGGGCTGCGTTGATGTCCTCGGCGCGCAGGTCACCGGCCTCGAAGATCATGTCCGGCATGACGCTGGCCACCACATCGGTGTCGGCCTGTAGTCTGGCGAATGCCCATGCTCCGAGGTCGGCGTACTCGTCCATCAGTCAAGGCCTGCGATGGCGTTTCTGATGTCCTGCAAGCTGGCGGGGCCGATGCCCTTAATGGCCAGCAGTTCCTCGTCGGTTGCGGCGCTTACTTCGCTTGTGCTCGCGGGGCCGCCGAAGTACTCGGTCAATGCGGCCAGAATGCGGTCATCGAGATCAAGGGATGCCAGTAGGTAAGGACCGGCGGGTTCCGAGGACTCTTTCGGCGATTCTGCCGTTTCGGCCTCCGTTTCCTCCGTTTCTTCCCGTTCTTCCCGTGGGGGATCGTAGACCAGGCGGTAGCGGTTGAACGGTTGGCGCTTGACACAGCGAATGATGCCCAGTAGCTCCTCGCCGAAGTAAACGTGGCTTCCAACGGGGGCAGGTGGATGGCCGAGGTGGCGTTGGGTTTCGATCTCTGCGGTCGCGCGATCAATGCTCCGCGCGTGGAATCGCCAGACCTCCTGATTTCTCCAAATCACGCGCACTTTCGGAGTTGTCATTGCGAATTCACCAGGCGAATGTAGGCCGTGGGGGTGTAGGTGGTGGAAGTCGCCAAGTCATAGCGCAGGCGTGTGCATCGGCCTTGGGCCGGTACGGTGAAGATCACGGCGTCATCTTCTTCGATTACGTCTTGGGCCGGCGCGTTTTGCAGGCTGGCGGTGCTGCTGGTTTCATAGACGCTGGCAATGGTGGATGTCGTCCATTCCGTCACGTTGGCGCATGCGACGGGTTGAATGGCGGCCTGGACGGTGATGGTGATAGCGTATGTGTCGGTTGTGGTGCTGGTGCCGGAGATGTCGTTGCTCACGTAGATCGTTAGGTCGCCGTAGTACTCGGAGAAGATGGGGTCGCTGGTGGCGGTGGTAGTGTAGGCGGTCGCGCCGTCGTCCACTGTGATGGTTTGGGAAGATGTGATGCTGGCCGCGTCGATCTCCGCCGGCGCGCGGGCGCTGATGGCCAGGGCCGCAAAGAGGATGCAGGTCAAAATCGCCAACGTTAGAAAGGTTTTGGTTTGGTGTTTCATAGTCGCTCCTTCGCGGGATGCTATTGTAGCATCTCCGCTATGATTTGAATTTGTCCAGGGTACTCGTCAACTGATATGATCCTGTACCGGATTTCGTCTTTCGTCCAGATCTCGTCCCCGCGCCTCACGCTTAACCACATGGGGGCCGTAATAACAACGATCCTAGAACTGGTGGAGGCGATGTCTTTCTGGTGATCACGCCCCAGGCTGCTGGACGACGTACCGGCAATCCGTCCCTGAAAGGCCGCGATGCGCTCTTCTGCTCCGCGTCGGCCTCGCATGATTGTCAGGGTCTCGAATTTGTCGTCTCTAATGGACTGCCGGTCGCGTCGTGCGGTCGGCGTCGGGAATCGTCCGTGACTCATGGCTAGTCCGTTATCTCGTTATCGTTGTACGGACTGACCATGTAAGGCTTGATAAGTTTCCTTCTAGCGTCCGTGTCAGCCTTGACCAGGCGCGCCGTTCCTCCGATGTCGCCCTTCAGCATGTCGATCAGGTCAGAGATGGCGTCGCGGGCTGCCGTGCGGTCTACTGACTCCTGCCCGAAGGTGTATTTTAAGAAGCGGTCATTGTCGGCCAGGATGGCCTTCAATGCGGCGATGGCGGCGTTGGTGACGGTGTTGTAGCGGTCGAGGAGGTCGTTTAGCTCGGCGTCTGAGAACGCGCTCCATTGATATGAAGCTATGATCTCGGCGGCGTCGCTCGGTGCTGCTGTCATAGTAACCAGGCCGGTGTCGGTGTCGATGGTATAGTCCACATCTCGGGCCTTGACCGTGGTATCAACTCGGATTTCCTCGCTCTCTGATACCACGGGGGCCATGCCCGTCTGGTAGCGCGTGCGCGCGCCGTTGCCTAGACCGATGATCTCCTCCAGGGAGATGCGGTAACGATCTTGAATCGCTAAACGTAGCCAGGCCAGGTCATCGATGGTCATTAGTCGCTCATCCTCTGGCGGGCGTCACGGCGGCGACGATCTCGAACGGAGGCCTGTGATAGCTCATGTCGTTGGCCGCATCGGTCGCGGTGTGTGGTGGCGGCGAAATAGCGACCGCACTCGCCGCATCTGGGGTATTTCTTGAGGTCGCTCTTGCTTTTTGGCGCCGGTTTCAACGGGCGCAGTGTGCGGTGCTTGAGCATTAAGCCATCGTTTCGGAAGCCTTTTAGCTCGAAAATTTGGCCGCGCATGACGCGCTTCCCGTTGTATCCCATATCCTTGGCCGCTATAACGTACATGGTTTAGTCTACGGCGTCGGACATGAAAACACCGGCGTCCGAGGACAAGCCCTTGATGTGCCAGTAGCTCATAGCCTCGATCAACCATCCTCGGTCGGAGTTGGGGTCGCGGCGCTGCCGGATATACTGGTTTGTACCGAGGACGCTCGTCCAGAAGAAGGTGTAGAGGGCCGAGGGGCGTCGCAATGAGGGGGCGTTTTCACGGTAGACCAGGAGGGCGTCGTCTCCGTAGCCGTTGGTATAGGTTGCATCTCCGCCTTCCGGCGTGGTGGTGTAGACCACGGTGCCGATCAATACCTCATCGAGGCCTAACAACTGGGCCAGGAGGTTGGGGGTAACGCGCGCGGGGCTTTCCGCCGAGGCGCTGTATTTGATCGTCTCCATAACGTCGGGGTGATCGGCCAGCACGTCAAAGGTGAGATCGCCCAAGACCAGCACGTTGGGGTTGCGTCCCATGGTGTTGTGGCGAATGGTGCGCGCGTATCCTCGGAGATCGGCGAGCGGGGTGGAGGTGGTGTAGTCGCTCCACTTCACAAAGTCATCTGCGCCGCCGCCGTCTCCGACCGCGTCGGTGCCCCAGACTCCCGTCGTCCAGAAGTTGGTCAGGAAGTCGATCTCCCGCTTGAGCATCAGTTGATCGGTTACCCACTCGCTGGCGTCGCGTGCCGCGTTAAAGGGGAGATCCTGGTTTTCGTTCTGCTCATCCGGGATGGCATCGGCGATGCCGTACATGCGACACATGTAGGAATCGGTTTCAACCTCATAACCTCCGACCGGCGGGGCTTGCATATAGGCCAGTTCCTCAGCGACGCTTCTGGCCCAGTATTCCTTTGTATAGACCGGGATCAAGTCGGCCTGTTTGTCAACGGGAACGGGGGGAGCGATGCGATCCGCGATGTAGTTGTCATTTTTATATTGGACGCTGATGTTCGTCAGTAATTTTCGAACATGGACGTCTCCTACGCCAGGCTGAATGTTTGGCATTTTTCTACTCCTTTTTAGCTGCTGATTTAGCTACTGATTGGTTAGACGCCCATCGTCGGCGTGATGCAGTTGACCAGAGCGGCGGCGATCTCGTTAGCGTTGCTTACCGCGCTGCGAATGCGGGCCGCGATGTAGAGGGTGTTGGTCTGGTCTTGGGTCCGGACCTCGGCGCGTCCGTTAGCCGAAGGACCTACCATGTTGCCTACGACCAGGGCCTCGCTGGCGGCCAGTTTGCTTCCGCCAAACGCAATGACATGACATGGCTCACCGACGTCCGGTTCGTTCTGGAGAACGCCGTCGGGTTGGTCGGTGTTGGCCGTGATGGCCACGTAAGTGTCGTCGTCGCGCTTCACAAAGCGGTACTGCGCCTCCGAGAGGTCTTCGCCGGCGGGGAGGGTTTCTGCGTAAATTGCCATGTTAGGAACGGCGTTCATCTTGCACCTCCTGCTGATAAGCCTGGGCCAGGTCTGGATGATCGGCCAGGACCTTACTCAATGCCTGTGTGTAATTTGTGTCGGGGTGCTCGGCCTCGTATTGAGCGGCGAGGGCGTGGATGCGGTTCTCTGCGGAGTCCAGGCTGTGATCGTGGCGGAGTTGCTTGGCCTTGAATTGTTCTCTGAAGGCGTCGTCGGTCTTCGAGAGCATGCGGGTGAAGAAGGCCGCGTGCTCGCCGTCGCTGTCGATCCCATGCAACCAGCGGAGATGCTCAGCCAGGTCGGAGGTTTTGGCGGGGACGTGGGAAAAGCCGGCGGCCATGCGGGAGAACCTCTCGCGTCTTCGGTCTGGGAAAGCTGGCCACGCAGGTCATCGATCTGACGTGCGTAAGCGTCGCGCTCGCTTTCTACGTCCGCGATGCGACTCTCCATCTGCGTTTCGATCTCCTGGATGCGACGGTCAAATTCGGCGCGCAGATCCTCGCCTTTGCGGTCTTGGATCGGCGAGCCGTTCTGCGCGGGGGCGCCGGTGGTGAATTGGCCGGTCAATTTGTCGACCAGGCCTCTGTACCAGGCGACGTCCTGCGGTGCGTCTTGGTGCTGCACTTCGGTCGGCATAGGTGCCTCCTTTGATTGTGCGGAGCGGCTCATCAATGCGGCGGCCTCTCCAAAAAATGGGTAATTCGTCAAAGCGCCGCCGGAGATCTGGTTTTTGACCGTTTCGCCGGTAACGCGATCTACCATCTCATCGTATATTTCCAGGGAAAAGTATGCGAACTCCCCGTTTTCCAGGGCTTCGCGGCCTTTGGGGTTCCACGTAAACGAGGCGGCCAAGCCTTCCGGCGTGGCGGCGACCTGGTCAAAATAACCCAGGGCGCGACTCCCGTTGTGGTCTTCGTTCACGGGTAGTAGTCCCTGGCGGATGCCGCGCTCCAGGCGGTGGGTGTAATTCTCCACCAGGTCGGTGATGATGTCGTCGTCGACCTCCCACGTTTTGATTTTTCCTCCCCACATCTCGCGATGGTGGGTGCCCTTGGGGTACACCAGGATTGGCTCTCCGGCCAGGGCCTTGCGCGCGACTTGGTTCCCGTCGAGTTGTGTGGTGTAGATTTGCGCGTTTCGACCGTCGCGTTGCGCGTTTTTTGGCATGTGTTGCTCCTTTGTTTGGAAAACAAAAAAGGCCGGAGCGACTGCTTTCGCAGTGCTCCGGCCTTATGGCTCGGTCAAGCCTGTGTTACATGTCAGTATAGCACAGGCTTGCTGGTATTGTCAAATAGTTTAGTTTTTTCCCTATTCCTCCTGTTCTGCCTGTTCTCCTCTTCTGCCTATTCCGGCGTCAGGGGGTGTTGGCTTAAAGAAGAATTCCGCGTTGCGGAACTTCACGCCGGCGCGGTTCGCGGTCTCAAGGTCGCTTGGTTGGTCGCCGATGTAAAACACGTCGTCCTGGTCAAAATCTAACTCCATCATAATTTGAAAGAGCATTCCGGGCCATGGCTTGCGGAAGATGGTGTGACTTGCGTATTCTGGCCGCGTGTCTAGTAAACCATGTCTTGCGCTGGGATCGTAAAAACAAGCTTTTCGGGAGCAAAACTGACGACCGCACTGCTTGTCCACCTCGTTTAACACGCTCCAAACATTCTCTTCTGTCGTGAATCCCCAAGCGACGCCGCCTTGATTTGTCGCGATGGCGACAATATGCCTCTGTTCGCGCAGTTCTGCTATTTTCTTCTTGACGCCAGGTAGAAGCTTCACCTCGTCCGGCGTGTTGGCCGGGCGCGTTCCTCCGTCGGGTTCCTGGACGCGCTCAATCAGGGTGCCATCAAGGTCAAATATGAAGAGCTTCCGATTTTTGTGGTTCATGATCTCCCCTTCGGCGCGCCGATCTTACCGACTTTCTTGACGGCGTGATCAATCGGAATACGCGATGTATTGATACGGCGCGGTGCTGTGGGGTTGATAGCTCTTGCGACTTTCTTCAATACCTGCTTGATCTTGCTCATGATGCTCCTTTTCTGATGCTTGATTTTCATTTAATGTATCTTAATGAGAATGGATGTGTCATGTGACACGTTTCCGGCGTGACATTCTTCCTGTCAGTTTTTCGCCTCTACTATCTCTCTGAGGCGTGGTTTCACCTCTCGACCGCAAATATAGCCATGCTCGTCGCGCTGGACTTCGGTTAGAAGTCCCATGGCCTGCCATCTCTTGGCGAGATCGTTCACAAAATCCTTGCTTTCCCCTGATTCCTCAGAGAGTGGGACGATGTGAAACCATCCACCAAGTTCGCGGATGGCGATCTCGGCCAGGCGGCGCTCTGGTTGCGTAATGAGCGGCGCGGCGGTGGGCGTGGGGGCCGGCACGTCGACTTGATTGCTTACTGCCTGTATCATTTCCCCTCTCCATTCTATCAATAGATGGCCGGGCTGCTTGGGCAGTTTCTCTGCTCCGCCATGCCCGAGAATTGCGACGCTCTCTCTGGCGGTCGCAACGGGCAGGGCGATCCGCGTTTTGAGGTTGGCGCGGACCAACGACGTGACGGTGCCAGCGCTGGGGTGTTGCGTACCGAGGATGGGGTGAATCGCATAGCCGCCACCAAGCCGGATGAGGTGCTCGAATGCCTCCATCGCGGTGTCGGGCAGTTCGATGGCCTCATCTACGATGATCACTTCCGGCGTGGTCTCGTCGCCGGTGATCTTGGCGTGGTCGCGGAAGTTTCGTGCTCCAGACGTCTTATATGCATCCTGCCTGGCGTGCATCGTCTCCGTGATGCGCGCCAGGGCATCCTCGATCTGCGTGGCGTGAGTGGCGCGTTGGCTTTCGTAGCGCGCGAACTCCGACCCGGCCTTGCCATCCCAAAGCGTAAGGTGGGCTTTTTCTCCCGCGATGAGAGCTTGAATCCAGGCATGGAGGAGGGTCGTTTTGCCCATCTGGCGGGCGCCGGCCACCAGGATACTGTCTGCGTCGGCAAGTGGTAGCCAAAGCGGGCCGTTTTTCGTCTCACCGCAAGGTAGGGCCAGGGGGGAGGGTTGCCTTGTGAGGTCCAGGGGTTTGGATTGTGGGGGCGTGGGGGGTGGCGCGGGGCGGTAGGCTATTTGCAGGTATAGCCCGCCATGATCGTAGGCCAAGACGGGCCGGCCGCCGAGCACGCGTTCCAGGCTGGCCTGCTCCTTTCTGGTTAGCAATCGCTCAAGATCGCGGCCGGCCTCCAGATCAAAGACCATGAGGGCGCGATCCGGTAGTGGGCAAGCGTAAAATGCCGGGCGCGTCGGGACTTCCGGCACGTGGTTACGCTGCTGGAGAAAGCGCCAGAGGCGCGCGGCGATGTGCTGCGTCGCGCGCTCTTCTGGCGTGGTGGTGATCGCCTGAACTTTTGCCGTTAGCTGCGTCATGTCTTCCTCCATTTTGGTGTTCGGTTTCTTATCCTTAACTATCCTCATGATACCAAACAATCATGAGGAATGGATGTGTCGAATGACACGTTTCAATAGTGACATTCCTCCTGTCAATTTTCAGCCTCACTAATTGCAAAATATGACGTAAATAACACCCACAGCAACCCAAATATAGGCCACATGACAGTGACGGTTACAATATATACCGAGCTACGATCCGTGTCATTTCTCGAAAAAACGGTCATCGATAGCAAGACGGCGATGGCTCCGAAAAAATAATCAAGAATGAGAATGTAGAAATAGATGCTCATCTTTTCTCCTCTTTCCACTGGTCCTCAAGGGCCAGCATTGTCTTTCTATCGATCAGGGCTTGGGGGGGCGCTGTGCCGCGCTTTAAAACCTGGAATCCTGGGGTGCGCGACATCTCCTGGATGGCCGTCTGGCGTGCGCTCCCGCGTGCGCGCCGGCCAGTACTTCCGCGTGTGCCGATGTCGAGCATCTGGTCGCGTCGCTTGATCGCGGCCTGGGTTTCCTCGTCGGCGCGGGGTTGCGACTCTGCGCCGGTCAGGATGGGCCACTGGGCAAGATCGGGATCGGCGATCTGCCATCCGCGTTTTGGATCAATCAGGAGCAGGGGGGCGTCTCCGCGCTCGTCCCGTTGGATGGCCGAGTTCTGAATTTCGTAAACTTTCAAAAATGACGTAACGACGCCGGCGATCACGGCAATGATAAGGATCATGAAAGCCGACCCGGCGATCCATGGCCCGTAGGTGCGCAAGGGGGCGATGGTCTCCTCCCTGTGCAGGTCGAGTTCGGCGCGGCGCGCCTCGGCGGCCTGGATGGTGATCCAGGCGTTGTGGGCTTCTACGGTGGCGGTGGCCTGGATGCTCCAAGCCGCAACGGTCGCGGTGGCGTTATGGCTCCAGTTGGCGGCCTCGACTGTAGAGGTCGCGCGGCCGGCGGTGCTGGTGGCGGTGGCGTTGGCGTTGGCGATCTGGGCCGTGGCGGTGGCTGCGATCTGTTTGGTTTCTGCTGTGGCGGTCGCATGGAGGCGCGCTTCCTGATCGACGCGCCGTTGTGCCTCGGCGGTGGCGGTTGACTGATGCGCTGCCGCTGTGAGGGTGGCGGCGCTGGCCACGGCGGTGTATTGTGCATCGATGGCCGAGGCTGTGGCGGTTGCCTGTGCTCCCAGGGCCGTGATGGTCGCCTGGGCGTCGCGGGCGTTGTTCTCGGCGCGAATGCCGTCAGCGTATCGCTGCACCTCCATGGCCTCAATTGTTGGTTGGAGGGCTGATGACGTGACGACCGGCGCGATGGCCTGCGTTGTCATGGCACTCTGGTCTGCGCAGGCCAGGCTGATTATGAGTATCAGGCCGATCAAAAGGCCGGCCTTCGTGCGTCGCTCTCGCGTCGTCACCAGGGCCAGTCCTCGGTTTCGTTTTCGTGGGGGAGGGCGCGCGGTTGCGGGCGTTCGCGGAGGTAGCGCATCACCTCCAACTGGATCAACGACTGCATGGGATCGGCGTTCTGCTGTTGTATCCCGGCGCGGTTCTGTTTTCCGGAGAAGATGCGCGTCGGGCGTTCTGGGGTTGCTTGCTTCTTACTGCGCAACCTCCAGGCCATGATTAGGATGACGATCACGGCCAAGGATAGCAAGGCCAACAAGCTCATAATGATGACTTGATCTCCTTGACTCTGGCGTGCCATCAGCACGGCGGCCTCCGTGGCTTGCTCGGCGGTGGCGCTGCTTTGGACCAGCAGGTAGCTCAAGAACACAACGGCAATCAATAAAGCGGCGATCAATAAAGCGGCGATCATGCGGTATCCTCCCTCGT
The DNA here is from genome assembly GCA_009908585.1 of Chloroflexota bacterium. GTDB lineage: Bacteria > Chloroflexota > Anaerolineae > B4-G1 > SLSP01 > JAAAOZ01. Next base: position 7,857 of record JAAAOZ010000004.1, on the reverse strand, counting down.
TTCGGTTTGCTGGCGAGAAAGCCAGCGTGCGATCTTGACTATCATCTCCCACTTGCTTTCTGGCATCCGGCGCGGTATTTCCTGGGAAATAGCACGCTCCTCACCTTGATTCGGATTCATTCTGGTTGTGTATGGGGTCTTTTTCTCGGTCATTTCCTCACCTCAAAACATCCCTAAAATCTTGTTAGCGGCGTCCCGATCCTCCGAGACTTCCGATTCGCTCTCATCCTGCGCTTTCGTCGTTGCGATTTGTAGTCCGGCCAACTCCTCGCGAATGACCGCGCGCAGATCCTCAGCGGTCAAAATTTGCGTTACCACTTCCTCGTCGCTTGCGCCTAATTTCTCTCGATCTGCTTTCTCTCGGATGGCGTCTTTCACCCAGGCGCTCTTCCCGTTTGGTGGCAAGCCGTCCCAGATTTCCATGATGTCGGCGTCGTCGTCGCCGATGTAAATTCTCAGATATGGCATATAACCTCACTATGCACGGCACTAATGCCGTTATTGGGGGCGTTATGCGTTGCGTGCATGAAGGGCCGCGAGCTCGGCCATGCCGGCTGCGTTGGCGATCTGCGGGCTTCCCGTTCTGGTAGAGAACGGGTAAGCCTCGCGGATATCTTTGGCGAGGAGGTTCGCGCCGCCGCCGGTAATGATTAGGTACTCGAATTGGCGCGCGTTGCCCCAGTGCTCACTCATCCAGTCCAAAATCTGGTGAGCTACAAAGTCCAGGGCCGGCGCGACGAATTCTGTAAGGCTCACCTCTTCGCCGGCGATCCTTACGCTGCTGCGGGTGTGCAGGAGGGCCTCAATCTCCCGGCGTGCATACTCCGCCTGGTGATGCTCGCGGAGTTGCTGCTGGACGTGGCGGTAGATTTCAGCGGCGGCCACGTCGATGCTCCCGGATAGCCCGCTATCGTGTTGCATGTACTCCAGGGCCTTGCTCACCACAAAGTCAGTCGTGCCATCGCCAATATCTACGATGGCCACGGTCGCGTGTGCGTAGCCGTGCGGATCGGTTGCGATGCCATCCTGTATCATCTCGCGGTAGAGCGTCCCGAAAGGTTGCGGGATTGTGCGTACACTCTGGATGTCGATCTCGCATGGCTCGCCGTTGACGGCGTAGCTATGCGCGCCGGCCAGGGCGTCCTCGAGGGCGTCGTGATCTGTGTACCATGCGACGGGCAGGCCGGTCACCAGGTTCACGTTCGCATTGTGAATCCCGACGGAGAATAGCCCGGCCAGGGCCATGACCTTGACGAATTCCAGGTCGCGCTCGCGGCCGAGAGGGGATCGCGGGGCGTTGCTCTGGCGACGCGCCAGGTCGCCTACGAAGAGTTTCTGCCCGCCGATCTCCATGAGCATATCGCCGGCGCCGTTGTTGTGGAATCCTGTCTGGTACTCCATACGAACGGCGGGGCCGATGATCGAGGGGGTAGTGGATCGGCGCCTGTTATGGACGACGGTTTTCGTGCTGCCATATCCTACATCAATTCCTGCGTTTATGGTGGTCATGCTTCCTCCTCTGGTTTTTGCGTTTTGATTGGTTTCCATGCATCTATTATATTTTTACAACTTCGCCGGAATGCCTCGTAAGGCGCATCCTCGCCAGGCCATAATTCTCCGTCGTTTGCTTCTCGCATCGTAGGCCACCAGCGATTTTTAGCATACCGCGCCGTTCCTGGTACCCAGAATTGACAATAGCGCATCGCCATTTTCATCGCATAGTTACCATCTGCACTTACTACGTTAAGGTATCTCCGAAGTGATAGTTGTTTCTGCGGACTTCCGCCCAGCAGGTGGATTGGGCGATGCCCGAATTCCCAAATGGGCACCTCGGTTCCTGCGTATCTGGTTGGCACACTATATCCCAGAATGACATCCGCCCCTTCGATTCGCTTTGGTATTTCCGGTATAATTCCGAACACCTTAGGTATGATAATAACGCGATCTACATAGGGTGCGATTTCCTCTGCCCAATCAATGACCTCCGTGATCTGCTCCTCGCGCTCCAAATCCAACACAGTAGCCTGCTCGGGGTGATGCTTTGCTATCGCTTTTACGTATTCTTCACGCCGTGGGGTTTTCCAGTCCTGATCCGCAAACCACAACGGCGCGACTTCTTCTGTGTAGACTGTGCCGGGGAGTTGTGCTCCGTATAACCAGCCGGCGTCTACGGCGATTCTGGCTAGTCTTTTGTTGCCGTTTGCACAATAGACTAAAGGGGGAATCATCATGGTTTCAGTTGTTCAGCAGGCCGAGTTCTTCTGCGCGTTCCAACTGCTCGCAAATCACGCCGGATATAGCTATGTCCCAGGCGTCGAGCGCGGTCATCCCTAACAAGACGATGGCCGTTGCGTAAGCTCGGCGCGCGTCCGTTGGGAGGTAGGGGCGCAAGTCGGCGGGGGTGCGGTCGTGTAGTTCTGGGGTGTCGCGGTCAAAGTTAAACCAGCAGCGGTCGAGCGTCTGGGCATCGTCTTCCCGAAGTGCGCGTTTCCATTCTGTGTGCGTTAAGTCTCTAATCTTCATGTGGAACTCCAATGTCCTCGGTGCGCTTCATTGCCTCTTCCTGACTCAATCCGGCAGCGATGGCCTGGTCGTAGAGATAGCGGTCGCCTGGCGGGACGTAGGGCCGGAGGTCATCTGGTGTGGCGTCGTGTAGCTCCGGGGTCTCGCGATCCCAGTTGTACCAGGTCATGTCGAGTGTCTCCACGTCATCTTCCCGGAGCGCTCGCTGCCATTCGCATTGTGTCAAGTCTCTAATTTTCATATTGTTTGTTACTTCCCGTGTAGTGTGGTATGGCATTCTCGGCAAAGCGTCACCAGGTCAAATAGTGGCTCTCTGAAAATTCGCTTGTATGTCAAATGGTGGACGTCGCGTCCGTAGCGTCCGCACATCTGGCATCTCCCGCCGTCCCGAATGAGTACGCGCAGGCGCTTGACATGCCAGCGCGGAGATCTCAGATAGCGGCGGTAGGCGTCTGTATTTAGCTTGGCCTCGCGCCGGCGTGCTTCCGCCTGCGTCTGCGGTGGTTCGCGTCGCTTGTTTTTGAGGTGGGGCCACCATCGGCGCTTCATTGGTTCTTCATCTTCCGCAGGCAGCGCTCGCAGGTCACCTTCTCTCCCTGCCCCCAGGTACTCCATCCGGCGCTTCGGGGTCCAGGCGTTGCCCCACAAAGGGCCTTGTGAGAAATTCCGTCGCGGGTAAATGGTAAAGCGTGGTGCAAGCGGCCATGGTCTCGCTCTGCTCCGTTGGCGCATCTGCCTGCCAGACTGCGAACGGCGAATCCCTGGTTAAGCTCTTGTCGACAATCTTCGCAAAACGTGGCGTCTTCCGGGATTAAGGTGTAGCAGTAGCGGCATGAATGCGCCGTCCGCCTTTTCGGTCTATTTCTCCTAGGAAGCGGGCCTTCCTCTTCCTCAATCTGACGCGCTGCTTCTATGATGACTTTACCGAAGCTCATTTGATCCTCCAAATCTCTCGTCGTGACACCTGGGGCAAAACAAGACCACTTTCCCCCAGGTCGTGGTTTCATATCTGATGGATTTCTTTTTTACTACGTGCCCACAATCGCAAAGCACGGGTAATTGCTCGTCTGCCCACCACCAGGCGGCGCGGGCGCGCCATTTGATCTTTTGCCAGGCCGTCTTAGCGCGTTTAATTATCATCTCGTTTCCTCCATCGTTTTCTCTATCCTGCCCTAATCGTATCATTTCCCCGGAAATGATACCAGTGTCAAATGTCACATCTAAGACGTGAATCCCTTAGAAAGGCGTCGTTTTGTCTGTGTCAAGGGCGCTTTTGAGCAATTCCAGCATTCGCGCCGGCTCGCTCTCAACCATCGCCGGGGAGATGTGAATCACGCGCCATCCCTGGGCCACGGCCTGCATAGTTTTCCAGCGGTCATTGTCGCTGCCATGGCGTCCGCCGCCGGGTAACCATTGGCCGCCGTCCAACTCCAACAGAACGCCGGCCTTGATCCATGCGAAGTCGAATTTGAGGCCGGCGACCTTGAGTTGACTATCCTCGGCGTCAAGGTGGCGATCTGGCGTTGGTACGGTGGGGAGATCCTGCGTGCGCTGTGAGACCCGGAGAAGGCCAAGGAGGGCGCGCTCGCGTTCCTCGCCTTTGTTAGTTTTGATCATGGTTAAGTTCCCTCCTCGATCTGCAAAGCGGCGACGTCCTGCCGCGTCGCGGGTATGATGCGCGCCGGTACAAACCGGATCGATCCGCATGCTAAGCACTCGATGGCTGTGGCGTCCGCGTTAATGGGGCAGGCCATAATCCTCTCGGACCCGCAGGTCATGCAAGCGGCGCGGCGAGTTCCGGGATATTCTCCAACTATGACATTAGGCATGTTTTTCTCTCCTCATTTTCTTTCTATAGTCTGTGTCTTCCACACGAATTAGTGTGGTTTGTGGGCCTTCGATACGCGATCCGAGGCGGTCGGGTAAGTCGCGGGGGGAGTCGTTAAGGGTTAGCATGAGGTGGGTTAGCGTGTTGTAGCGGTGATTGATCAATTGATACAGTTTTTCGAATGCCCACGTCGTCCGGTTTTCAGTTCCGAGGTCATCGATGATCAAATATGAGACCTCGCGAGCTATGGATAATAGCTCATCGGTGTACTTGTCATCTCCTGGCCTCAGTAAGTCGAGGAGATCCGGCGCGCTGGCGAAGAGCACGGATTCCTGGCGTTCGCGGAGGACGTGGGTAACGGCCATGGCCAGGTGCGTCTTCCCGGTTCCGACTTCGCCGTAAAGGACAAGCCAGGGGTTCTTTGCTTCTCCTTGAGCAAAGCGCCGCGCGGCGATCTTAGCCGCGTGAATGTTGGCGGTTCGGTTTGAGTGGTTGAATTCCTCGAAGGTCGCGTCGGGGCGCGGGATGATGCTGTACTGTTCGATGGTGGCCACGTGGCGTTCGTAGGCGCGCCGGGCGAGTTCTTGCTGGTAGTCGGCGCGGCACTCTGGGCAGACCAGGAGTTTGCCAAATTTTGGATGATCTCGCTCTACTTCAAGACGTACAAACCCAACTCCTCCGCATAGCTCGCATTCCGGATCGCCAAGACCCAGATTGTCGGTGGGTGGCTTTCGTGGTGCGGTTGCGATTTGCGGGTGCTTGCGGATTGCCTGATCCCTTATAGCGCGGGCGATGTCTCCGACGTGCTTTGGTTCCTGTGTGGTCATGCTTCCTCCAGCTTTAAGATTCTCTGCATATCACGGTCGGCGAGTTCGTCGATCTCGCCGGGTTGGTTGTCATCGGGGTGAGTGTATTTCTTCGCGCCGCCTTTCTTCTGGCGGAGCATCTGCGCTTCTCCGATGTAGTCGCTCCATTTGCCGATCCCCTTTGCGTACCCTTCGCGCATTTTCTCTTTCAGGAGTTCGGCGGCGGCCTTAACTCTCTCCAGGTCGCCATTGCTTTCCTGGTAAAGCGCAACCAGCATGGGACGCCATCGTCGCCATCGGGCGTCGCTGCCTGGTGTGGGGATGCCGGCGTCACGCAGGGTTCTGTGGACGCTGTAAAGGTTTTCTGCGGAGATCCCATCGCGGGCGTGGATGCGTCTTCGGTCGGGGTCTGCGCCTGTGGCTCCTGTTCGTTCTCCGTAGCGCCGGGAGGCATTGCGCAGGCGGCGGTTTCTTTCCTCCTCGTTTGTCCAGTCGATCTTCTCTTTTGGTTTTGTTGGTTCCGGGTCTGGTCCAAAAAGGGAAGTGAATTGCTCTTCTGCGCTGGTTGTAGACTCTTCCGAGGTTGGTTGTGGTTCATTCGAGATAATATCTGGAATCTCTGGGGTAGTCTCTGGGTAATCTCTGGATAGTTGCCCGGTTTCCGGAGAACTAGTTTTCCGATTTCCGGCATGCTTGTTTTCCGGTTTTCGGTGATCTAGTTTGCCGGTTTTCGGTAAACTGGGAGGCGCTTCGTTCAGTTTGCCGGTTTCCGGTAAACTGGGTGTTTCTTCCTCGCTGATGAATCTTCCATGCTCGTCGCGAGGGAGGGGATCATTGTCCTGAGGGAATCCTTCGCCGGTCAATAGCTCCGCGAGGCGGTCGAGGTCGACTTGAAAATGTAAGGTAGCGGGGACGCCGGCCAAGTCCTCGTTTATCAACTCGCGCTCTTTTAGCTTTCGCCGTGCGCGGCGTTGCTCTGTTGGTGTTAGGCCGGTCTCCTCCTCCCATTCTTTTGCGGACTTCCATATCCAGCCATCGGGTAATTTTCCGCGCGGTGTCCAGTAGAGAAGTTGGGATAAGAAAATTCCAGCAGCGGCTCCGCCTCCGATGCTGGCCAGTTCTGGATGATAGGCTATAGGGCGATCTGTTAGCACTCGCGCCAGTGCGAATTTGAATGTCTCCGGGTTACTCATTCTGTCAGTCCTTCTAGGCTATCTTTTATATGAATGTATACTTCTTCCTCTTCTACTAAAAGCACCATCATTTCTCCATCTCTGATCGTCATAGCTCCTCCTTCTTATTCATCCTTCCGCACCTTGGGCAAAAGTGCGACGTCGTTTCCAGTGTGTGCGCTCGCACTTCGTTTTCCTGCCCGCATGCGCATGTGTACGTCCAGATCGTCTTCCTCGGCGCGGGAAGTTCTGTTCCCGGCCATTGCCTCGCTATGGCATGCCCCAGTTCCTCGCTACCAGTTTCCCGGTACAATTCCAGGGCCAGGGTTTGGTCGGCGTCCTCGTCCTCTTGGTAGATGTAGCGGTCGGGGAGGTCTCGGTCAGTTTGCGCATCCGGGTAGGCCACCCGGATGGCGACGCCGGCGGCACGCATACCCGTGTCATCAAATATTTTCAGTATTACATCGCGCTCGGCTTCGCGTTCGCGCTTGCGCAATTCCTTCTTGGCCTTGGGGATGCTCATGCTTCCATCGGCAACCTTTTCAAGTAGGTCAGGTGCTTCGGATTCGATTTTCTTAGCGTCCTGTACGTAACGAGGATTTGTGCCTGCGATTTCGGCGGCTTGGTCGCGTGATTTGCCCTTTTGACCTTGTGGAATTTCTTCCACAAGGTCTGGATTGAGATTTGGCCTTGTCCCGGCAAGTTTATTTTGTCTCTCTTTGGCTTCTTCTGCTAAGACTTTTTCAATTGCCAGTGCAACTGTCGCGCGCTGGGAACTGGTAAGGTGGCGGCGCTTTAGGTTTAGAGCAACTACGAAAGCCACGAGCTGTTCATGGCTGCCGCCGCCCCACTCCTGGTAACGTGGCGTTTCGCCTACGCGCTGGCAAGCAAGGTAACGGTTTCGACCGTCTACGATCTCGCCCTTGTAAGTCCAGATTGCATCAATCAAGCCGTTCTTCTCAATATCGGCGGACAACTCTGCTAATTGATCTTCGTCCATCATAGGAAAGATGGATGCGACTTTGTGAAACTTCACGGCAACATTCATAGCATCCTCCTATTTGTGGTAACAAAAAAGCGCCCGTCTTACGAGATCAAAATAGCATCTTCCCCGTTATTGCTTTCTCGATGCCTTCCACTGAGTAGGGTGCCTCCTCGCTTGAGGCCCCGTAGGTTTCGGGTGTGAAGAGCGTCGTCGTATCCGCCCTCGTAGCCATCAACAACAACCGGCGTTTCGCCGTCAAACTCTAAAAGTTGCGCGATCAATTCCTTAACCGTTATCATATTCTTACCCTCCTATGGCTAATTGGTAACAAAAAAGCACTCTACTCTTGGGAACGGTCTGGCGGTCGGCAACCGGTTTTGGTGCGCACAGGTTGGCATTCCTGCACGCTAAACCGCTACAAACCGCTCCCAAGAAGAGAGCGCTTCTATGATACCGGTTGCCTTGCTGTCAAAGTTCGGGCCTCGCCGGGATTGCCAGTCCCTCCGCCACTATCTCTATTATAGCACGGTTTTTGAGGATTGC
>JAAAOZ010000505.1 GCA_009908585.1 Chloroflexota bacterium | reverse complement strand
GGCCTGGTCACGCCCAAAGTCGCGCTGCTGGCCCCGAAGGCGGTCGATAAAATCCTCCAGGCATTGGAGAAGCAGGGCTACATCCCCAAGGAGGAACACTAAGATGGAATCGCTGCACACCTCGTTGGAGAATTATCACATGGACACCGTCCGCCAGATCGCCGAGCACATCGGCATCAACTTTCCTACCTACCAAGTCCGTAAGGCGCAGCTCGTGCGCGCCGTCGAGGAGAGAATTCAGGAGCACGCCAAGTCGGAGACCTATATCCAGTCGCTGACGGGCGCGGAGCGCGGCGCCATGGGCGTCATCTTGAAAAAAGGCTCGCCGCTCCAACAGCACGATATCGTCCTGCCCCTGCTGCTGGCCCGCCTATTGCCCGTCACAGGGGCAGATCCCGGCGCGCTGGCCTCCGCCGGGCAGACCGTGCTGCACGGCCTTCTCCGCAAGGGCTTGATCGTCAACCTCACGCCGCCCCGAGGCGGCACCAAGCGCACGCTCGATACCATCATCACCGTCGGGCTGCCGCCGCAGGTGGCGAACAAACTCCCGCGCGATCTGCTCCCGTTCCCGGATCCGAAGGCCGAAACGCACGTGGCCGACGCCCCGCCCATCGTCGAGACGGGCGATGTGGAGCGCTTTATCCGCCGCATTTTCCTTTTCTGGGCGGAACTGTTGCAGGGGCCGGCCAAACAGCTCAAGGCCGGCGGGATGTACAAGCGCGATGTCCGCCGCGTCGGAGAGAGCTTAGGCCTCGACATCAAAGAGCACGAGGATGAACTGCGCTGGATGTACAGCGTCTTGAAGAGCATGAACCTGGTGGAGATCAAGCAGCGCGAGATCTACGCGCGGGATGATGGCACGGTGATGCGCTTCTGGGATGCCTCCCCCGTTCAGCAGGTCGATGAGGCGCTGCGCGCCTATCGTCGCTGGGAAGAGCCGCTGGAGGTGGAGGAACAATCGCTGCACCACTACACCTACTACTCGCACGGGCCAAGCTACCGACCGGAGCCTGAATTGCGCTCGGAGGTCGTCCAACTTCTGCCCAAGCTGGCCAAGACCGATTGGACGCCCTTCTCGCTCTTTATGGCGCTCCTGAACGGCGGCACGCCGGGTCGATTTCTCTATTCGGCCTCGGCGCTCCAGACCTTGGAGCGCAACCTGCGCTGGTACTACTCGCAGAAAGCGAATGATTTCCAGGCAGCCATCGGGGAGTTGGAGCGCGATGTCGCCCTCCAGATCTTAGAGGAAATGCAACGCTTCGGCTTTATCTCCCTGGGCTACGAAAAGGGCAAGGACAAGGAGGCGGCGCGCGCGCTGACCGCCCTTCAGGTGTCGCCCATCGCGCGGGCGCTTTATCAAGACGAACCTCTACCCAAAGAAGAGAGCGCCTGGCAAATCGTCCTCCAACCCGATTTTCAGATCTTGGCGATGGGGCCGGTGCCGCTTTCCGTGCTGGCGCAATTGGAGCAGGCCGCCGAGCGGGAAAAGGTCGGCAAGGGCGTGATCGAATATCGGCTGACCCGCAAGAGCGTCTACCAGGCGTTTCAGCGCGATCTTACCGAGGATCGGTTGCGGGAGTTCCTGGACGAGATAACCGAGCAGCCGCTACCGCAAAACGTCGCGCGCTCGCTGGAGGAGTGGGGTGCGCAGCACGAGCGGATCGTCATCCGCCGCGATATTTGCATCATTCAGGTGGATGATGCGGAGATTTTAGAGATGCTCCTAAACGACGACGAGATCCATCTGGATTTGAATCGCTTGGATGACCGCACCGCCTGGACGCCCTCCGCCAAGGCCGCGAAGGTCAGGGAGCGGCTCTGGGAGCTGGCATATATGCCGACGGTCTCTCATGGCCCGGAAAACGATCTACCGCGCAGCGTGCAGTGGGATGACGACGTCTTGCGCCCGCGCCATCCACTGCCCAGCCTCTACGTCACCGGGACGATGCGGCGCATTGCCGACGAGGTCGATGGCCATTGGGAACTCACCTCGGATAGCGTGGACACCGCCGCCACCTTAGGGATGGACGTGCCCGACATCATCGCGCTGCTGGAGCGGATGACGGGCGAATCGATGTCGGCGGAGTGGGAGAAGCGGCTTAAGGCGTGGGGCAAGCACTTCGGCGAGGGCGAATACGCGCGCATGCTGCTCTTGCGCATGGACAGCGCGGAAGCGCTGGAGGAACTGCGTGGGGCGGATCGCCGCCTGCATCGCTGGCTGCGCCCGCTTGTCAAGGAAAGCGGCATGGCCGTGGTGAACGAAAAACACTGGGATGAAGTCCAAGATCGCCTCGCCGAGTGGGGCGTGGACATCAAAGAGGATCGCTGGTGGTAGGTTCGTAGCTGATCGTTCCCAGTGAAATGACGACGCGGGGCCGAAATCGGCCCCGCGTTTAGGTGTAAGGTAGATTGATTACATTGATTACAAAGGAGATCAGACCGCCACGGGCATAAGGGAGGCCCTCTCAACAAGGGCGATTGGCATCGTCTCCGTCAAGGAGGGCGTGTAGACTGAGACCTTCAAAATCTGGTTAACCGGCGGTTGCGTGATGATTTCCATCACCAACGCTTGCCAATCGGGTTCCAGTTCTTGCAAGCCGCTCAAGGGAAAACTCCGTGGCCCCAGAACGGTCAATTGCACCAAAACTGAAAAATCCATCAGCGTCAAGCCGATGGCCCGCTTTTCAGCCCGATTGAAGCGCAGAAGGATATTGTCATTCAATTCAACGGCCGTGGTTGCCTTTTCGCCCGGAGAGAAAGAAATATAGAGCACGTCCGCCTCTTTATCATAAGAAATAACTGGTTCTTCGCTCATCTTTCACCCTTTCAGCCAAACATGCTTGAAAAACGCAGTAGCCACAAAGTTATTGGATATAGTTTGACCACTTTCATCAACATCAAAGCCAAATAGTACAATAGCAACAACGTGATTAACGTCATCAGGCAAATCATCAAATGCAAGATAGTAACGATATTTGCGGGGGTTGAGCGGCTCCTGTCTTCTTCGCCCTTTTCTGAGAGTCGTTTTCAAGTATTCTTCATAACTTTCCATCTCGGGATGGTTGGTTTCAGCGATGATATGCAACCATCGTTCTTGAGTCAGATAGATTGAATTGCCGTATCGATCTTGAACCGTCCAACGTTTGCCAGAGTTGGTCATATCAAGTACCTTCTGTTGTTCGATTCTAGAACTATATTCCTATTATAGCGGCTATTGAGATAGCCAGCAACCTATTTTCATCACGTCTCAGTGAAATGACGACGCGGGGCCGAAGATGGCCCCGCGTTTGCGCGTTTTAGCAACGATAGTTGGTTTTCGCTCTCAACAGCGCTCCACCGCTAACACCAGGGCATGACCATCGATGGTATCCTCCAGCGCCTCATCCCCCGTGGGGTCTTCCACCGCTTCGACGCGCTGGGCCAATACCTCGCTGGCGTTCTCACCCTCGAAGTCCACAATCGCCTCCGCGAGCGCGCCCTCGGCGCGATAGCGCACCACAACGTGGTCGGTCAGGTCGTAGTCGGCGCGCTTGCGCATCTCCTGCACGCGCCGCACGATCTCGCGGGCCAGGCCCTCGCGCGCCAGCTCCGGCGTGATCTCCGTATCCAACGCGACGACCATCCCGCCCTCCCCGGCGACGCCGAAGCCCTCGCGGGGCTGCGTGCGCACCAGGACCTCGTCGGGCGCCAATTCGACCGCCGTGCCGTCCTTCAGGGTCAATGCGAGCGGCTCCCCGGCGTTGATGCGGGTCACGGCCTCCGACGCATCGACCTGCGCCAGCGCTGAGCGCACCATCGGGAAGTGCCGACCGAACTTCGGCCCCAGCACGCGATTCACCGGCAGGAGTTGATAGGCGACCAACTCGCCCTCGCCCGCGACGAACTCGATCTCCTTGACGTTCAGCTCGTCGGCCAGCAAGTCCAACAGTTGGCGCAACTCCGCCTGGCGACGCGGATCGGTGGCGATGAGGGCGCGGGCCAGCGGCTGCCGCACCTTGAGCTGGTTCGATGCCCGCACGGAGTGCCCCAGCGTCGCGGCTTGGCGGACGGCGGCCATCGCGTCGCACAACGTTGATTCCTCGTCGGATAGCGGCTCGGCGGTGGGCCACAGGCTGTGATGCACGCTCAGCAGCGCCTCATCATCGCCAGAGACGGCGCGCACCAGATTCTGGTGCATCACCTCCGGGATGAAGGGCATGACGGGCGCCAGGAGCTTGATAAAGGTGACGAGGACGGTGTAGAGCGTCTCGTAGGCCGCGATCTTGTTCGCGTCGGCGCCGGCGTCCGCGCCGCGCGCGGCCCAGAAGCGACGGCGGCTGCGCCGGACGTACCAGTTGCTCAGGTCATCCAGGAACGCCTCCGCCGGCTGCGCGATCTTGACCGGGACGTAGGATTCGTAGCCGGCTTTCATCGCGTCGATGGTCTCACGCAACCGCGCGATGATCCATTCATCAAGCACGGTCGGCTCCGAGGCGTCCGTCCACGGCGCGTCCAAGTACGCGGGTTCCTCCGCAGACGCCAGCTTCGCCCGCAGTTGATCATCCGGCGTCCATTCATCGATGCGAGCGTAGGTAACTAAGAAGGCGTAGACGTTCCAGAGCGGGATGATGAAGCGACGGCGCGTCTCATCGGCCTTGTTGTAGCCGAAGAGCAGGTCCTGATCCAGCTTCTGATTGAGGTACATCCACCGCATCGTATCGACGCCCATCTTCTCGGCGGCGTCATCGAACCAAATCGCGTTGCCCCACGATTTGTGCATCTCGCGGCCCTCTTCATCTAGCAGCGTAGAATAGCCGTGCACGCGCTGCGTGGGTGGGCGATTCTCGAAGACGGTGCTCATCGTGATCAGGCTGTAGAACCAGTTGCGGAATTGGCCGGGGAACGATTCGCTGATCCAATCGGCCGGGAACCAGGTCTCCCAATAGTCGTGATCGGCGCGGTAGCGCAGCGTGGAATAGGCGACGCTGCCCGCATCCAGCCAGGGATTGCCCACATCCTCGACGCGCGTCATCTGACCGCCACACGCCGGGCAGGCGATTTTGACCGCATCCACATAGGGACGATGGGGCGTGTGCCCCTCCAGCGTCTCCCAGCCCTCGACGGCGCGCTCTTGCAGCTCCTCGCCGCTGCCGATGACCTCGTAGTGGTCGCAATCGGGATTATCGCAGACCCAGATGGGCAGCGCCAGCCCCCAGAAGCGCTTCTTGGAGATCATCCAGTCGCGCATATTGCGAAGCCAATCCATCTCGCGATCATAGCCAAACTCCGGGATCCACGTGATCTCATCGACGACGTCCATGATCTGGTAGCGGAGACTGGCGTCCTTCTCCGCGTCCGTGACCTCGGCGCGGGGCTTGTCGTAGAGTTCGCCCATATTGATGAACCACTCATCCACCAGGCGGAAGACCAGCGGCGTCGCGCAGCGCCAGCAGACGGGGTAGCGGTGCGTGTAGGGATCGACGCGGTAGAGCCGGCCCTTCTCGTCCAGGTTCTCGAAGATGTCCTGCGCGACCTCGTGGACGTGACGCCCGGTCAGCCAATCGAAGCCGGCCTGGAAGATGCCCTCCGCATCCAAAGGCGCTAACGCGGGCAGGCCGTACTCCTGGCCCAGCTCGAAGTCCTCGGCGCCGCAGCCCGGCGCGATGTGGACGATGCCGGCGCCCTCCTCCTCGCCGACCTCCTCCCAGGGGATGATGCGATGGTGCGCGGGAATCTCCAGATCCATCACCGCGGGCAGCGCGTCGAAGGGGCCGTCGTAGGTCCAGCCGACCATCTCCTCGCCCTTGAGCTTGGCGACGACCTCATATTTGCCCTGGAGCACCTCCTTGGCGCCCTCGGCGATGTAATACGTCCAGCCATCCTCGGCGGCGACCTTGAGGTAGGTCAGTTCCGGCCCAACGGCGGCCGCGACGTTGCTCGTCAGCGTCCAGGGCGTGGTCGTCCAGACCAGCAGCGCCTCGCGCTCGCGTCCCCGCAGCGGGAAGCGCACGACGGGCGCATCGTGCGTGAGCTGTTGGTAGCCATCGGTGACGATCTCGTGCTGGCTGATGCCCGTCTCGCAGCGAGGGCACCAGGGCATCACATCGTGCCCGTGGTAGAGCCAGCCCTTCTGCCACACCTTCTTGAGGAAGGTCCAGATCGTGAAGTTGTTCTCGGTAGCGAAGGTGAAGTACGAGCCGCCCAATTCCACCATCCCCAACTTGCCCACGACCTGCTCCACCGGCCCGGTGACCGGCCCCTCGACGCCCTCGACCGTGACCTCCTGCTGCGGATCTTCCAGCAGCTTGTCGGCCAGATCGCGCAGCACGTCGGGATCGTTCCAGTCCATCCAGTAGCCCAGGCGGATCGATTGCTCGGTCTGCCGGGCGGCTTGACGCAGCACGCGCGCCTTGCACTCGCGCACGAATTGCGCCAGACCGTAGGCCTCGATCTCTTGCTTGGAGGTGAAGCCCTTCTCCTTCTCCACCTCGACCTCGACCCACAGCCCCTGGCAATCGAAGCCGTTCTGGTAGCGCTCGCGGTGTCCGCGCATCGCCCAGAATCGCTGCCAGAGGTCCTTGTAGGAGCGCCCCCAGGCGTGATGCACGCCCATCGGGTTGTTCGCCGTGATCGGGCCATCGATGAAGGACCAGGTCGGCGCGCCCGCGCGCAGCTCGTTCAGGCGCCGGAAGGCTCGCGTTTCCTGCCAGAATTTTAAGATTTCGTGCTCTAAGGCGATAAAATCCACTTGATTCTCGACTGATTTAAACATGGTGTTCTCTCCCAAATGATACTAGATAATAAATCTCTTGAATTGATTTAACTGGAAAGTAATTCGTATTGCGTATTCCGTACTACGTAATGACTCACATCCATTCCAAACGCAGCATGCGCCAAGTGCGTCCTCATCTGCCATGAAAAAAGCCCCCATCCCAGCAGGGACGGGAGCTAGAACTCTCGCGGTACCACCCTGATTGCGCCGCGATTGCCCTGCAACCGCACCGCCACTCAGTCGATGGCTATCACCATCGCGCCCGGATAACGGCGGGCAACACCGGCCTCGCTTACTGTAATTCTTCTATGATATTGGGTTCAGCGGGCAGCTCCGGAGGGATTTTCCGCCCGGGCCCTGTGCTCGGCTCACACGCTCCCAAGCTCGCTGGGACAGCGGCCCTGCGCATACTCGTCTCCATCAACGCTGTTAGACGATTCTATTATCTCACAATTTTCGAGGTCGTCAACTTTTTCGAGATTCGTGGCTCTTCAGGAATTCGCCGGGTGCAATCGTACTATCCCCAACCACAACCCAGTAACGACGCGAAAAAGGTCTGTAATCCCCACAAACACGCGATTTCTGGCTGTTTTTAGGGCTACTGAGGGGGTTACCCGGCAAAACCCAAAAGACCCCTATCAGTTAGATTTTTGCTCACAACAGGTTACCATTTTAGCATGAAAAGCCAAATCTGCACTTTCAAGGCCGGTCAAGCGTGCTATACTTACATCTGTTAGATTGCTGCATCTTTGCGACTGGGCTCTTCAGGAATTCGCCGGATGCAATCATACCATCCCCACCCACAACCCATTAACGACGCGAAAAAGGTCTGTAATCCCCACAAACACGCAATTCTTGGCTACTTTTAGGGATGCTGAGGGGGTTGCCCGGCAAAATCCAAAAGACCCTGCGACTGTTTCTCGCCATACATGGACAAACGAAGCAGTAACAAGGACTGGAGATGCACGAGGTTTCACGCCAAGCCATTTAGGCCGTTCCAGGAAAATAAATCTCCCAACAGCGACCTGTTTTCTAAGGGGAAAACATCAGGTTTGGGAGGTTTTAATTTCTGGAACTACCTTAGCGCACGCATCAACCCCAGCTTCGTTTGCCTTGAACTTGGTTGAACACACTCTAAGACCCTGAGAGCAATTTTCCCAGTCGATCTGCTTCGCATTCCCTACATAGGAGCAGTCGCCTAACACCCAAGTGGATCCCTCGTTGAAAACACACATTAGCATTGCTGATGTAATGATATAAGATGAAAGAGGTTCACCTATGTCATCCCATCACATATCACGTTTGCCGCGTTGGGCACACATATTGATACGCACGTATGTGCTGGTCTTACCCATCTGGTTGGGCATCCTGTATGAGTCCATCATCCGCTCGCGCGGCAAAACGATACTCTCCATGCTCGCCCTGCTATTGTGGGGTCTCTTGCTTGTCTATCAGCGGCGCGTGATGCGCTAAGCACCTATATGCCAAGGCAAACATTTTTCTCCCTGGCACTGGGCTTGGCCGCGCTTGAGATATTGCTCTTAATCTGGCTATGGCGTGGACAGCGCAATATCAGATCGATAATGAACCATCTGTTATTGGCCGTGGTTAGCATCGCCAGTTGTGCTGTGATTGGCATGTTGCTGATCTTCTTCTGGCGCTTCCAACAGACACTGGTCACAC
>JAAAOZ010000432.1 GCA_009908585.1 Chloroflexota bacterium | reverse complement strand
AGGAGAGCTTGGAAGCGGAGCGACGTGCCTACGGCGAGTTGGGGCGGGAAGCCTGGGCGAAGTTCTTGCAACTCCGCCCCGAGTTGGCCTATCGTGAGGATGCGCAGGGCATTACGTCAGCGGAAGAGGATGGCTGGCGTCCAGAGATGAGGCGCGCGTGGCAGGAGGCGGCTGTGACCGTGCGTCAAGATGAGGACGCAGGTAAGGTCTCGTTAGCCGTCCCGATTCAAGCCTCTGGGCGGGTGATCGGCGTGATCGATACGCACAAACCGGCAGAGGCCGGGGATTGGAGTCGGGAGGAGATCCGGCTGGTAGAGAATCTCGCTGAGCAATTGAGCGTCGCGTTAGAGAGCGCGCGCTTCTACGAGGATATCCAGCGCCGTGCGGCTCGCGAGCGCTTGACCCGTGAGATCACGGATCGCATTCGTCAGGCCTCGAATATGGAGGCATTGATCAAGACGACGGTGCGAGAAATCACAGAGGTGTTGCAGGCATCTTCAACCTTCGTCAAACTTCATCCACCTGAAGAGACTATAGAGGAGCCGATAGAAGCCGTCGACGGGGAGACTCGAACATTAGAGTAGGATGAGAATGATACTGAATGGCGGATCGTAGGTAGGAGGCATAGGGTATGGCGGATGAGAGAATGTCAGGACCAAGAGTGCCGGAGATCAGTGAGGCCCCTGTACTATCAGGTGTCTCCATTGGGCGCCGGTTGAGCCGCAGGATTTTGCTGTTGAGCGTTATCACAGTGGTCATCCTGTTGGGCACCGTATATCTCGGTGGATTGAATGTCTTTAGTAGAGCCAGTCGGGATATTTTGACCTCGCGTACGGAAGCGGAGCGGGTTTTTACACGATTTCTACAAGATATCTTTAAGGATTTGCGCGTGACCAGCGATGCTTTAACCGTAGGAGGAGATCCTGATGCGCTTTTCCGCCGAGCCTTGAGCCGCCAAACCGTTTATTTTGACTTGCGGTTGATCGATGAGCGCGGGCAAGTGCTGGCGGGGCGTCGGCGTCTAGGCACTGTGCCAACGTCAGTGGAGAGTCAGCCGTGGTTGATTACAGTAAGCTCCGGCGAGATTTATATTGGATCGGTGGAATATGACGAATATGGCGTGCCGGTTGTGCCTATCGCCGTCCGGGTAGATGATGAAGATGGCGATTTTTATGGTTCATTGGTCGCCAAGGTGGATTTGACCGCGTTGTGGGATGTCGTGACCTCTTTTCGTATCGGTGAGGCCGGTTATGTTTATATAACCCATTGGAACGGCGAAGTGATTATGCATCCCAACCTTGAGATGGTGCGCGTGAGCATGCAAAGGACGCCGGAAGGTGAAGTTGAGAGGCCTGCCCTACAAGAGATCGCCGCGCAAGATCATGCGTTTTATACTGGATATCGGGATGAACTAGTCTTTGCCTCCGCTGGGCCGATTATCTCGGAGGTGATGGATTGGTATGTGGTGGCAGAGCAGCCCGTCGGCGAGATTATCCAACCGTTGATTGACGAGGCGGTGATCCTGCTGATCTTGTTAATCGGCATCTTAGTTCTCGTAGCTGGCATCTTTAACTTTGCTCGCCGCCGAATTGTTCGCCCTTTGGGCGTCCTGCGCGAGAATGTCATCGCGTTGGGCGAAGGGGATTTGGAACAGCGCATCCCACTGGAGACAGACGACGAGTTTGGCGCGTTGGCCACTATGTTGAACACGTTAGCCGCCCAGTTGCAGGAGGTCATCAATACATTGGAGCAGCGGATCGCGGAGCGCACGCGCGGCTTGCGAGCGGCGGCGGAGATCTCCCGCGCAACTACCACCGTGTTAGACCCCGATGAGTTGCAGCGAGAGACGGTGGAATTGATCCAGGATCACTTTGCCCTCTACTATGTTGGTCTTTTTATGGTGGATGAGGCCGGAGAGTATGCTGTGTTGCAAGCGGCTACCGGAGAAGCGGGCAAGGAGATGTTAGCGAGCGGCCACCGACTGCGCATCGGCGGCGCGACAATGATTGGACAGTGTGTCTCGATGGGGAAAGGGCGGATCGCACTTGACGTAGGGGCGGAGGCATCGCGCTTTGATAATCCCTTGCTGCCTGAAACTCACTCGGAAATGGCGCTGCCACTCCAGGCGCGCGGGCGCGTCATCGGCGCGTTGAGTGTGCAAAGCAAGGAGATTGCCGCATTTGATGAGGCCGACATCGCTGTGATGCAGACGATGGCCGATCAGGTCGCTGTGGCCATCGACAATGCGCAACTCTTCACCGAGTCTCAGGCGGCGCTGGAGGAGATGGAGGCAATTCAACAACGTTACACGGAGCAGTCGTGGGGCGCCTTCACTCGCAAGCGGATCATCAAGGGCTATGAGCAAACATCGGCTGGTTTGAAGCCATTGGATGAGGTGGCTCATCAAGATGAGTTGCAAAAGGTATTATCCGCTCTGCGCGACGAAGAGCAGAGTGCTCGCTCTGTGGTGTTAGGGGATGAGGAGGAACATACCGCGCGCGCAGTCGCCAAAGTACTGGTCCCCATTTTGCAGCGCGAGCGTCCCATCGGTGTCTTGGGTTGTGAGGCCCAAGATGAGGGACGCCCCTGGAGCAGAGATCAAATCGCGCTGGTCGAGAGTGTCGCTGAGCAGTTTGCTATCGCGGCGGAGAATTTGCGGCTCTTAGAGGAGACGCAGCGCCGCGCGGCTCGTGAACAGGCGGTGACGGAGATCACGGCTAAGATCCGGGCGGAGGTCGAGATCGAATCGATGTTGGAGGAAGCCCTCTCAGAACTGGGGCGGATACTGGGGGCAGATCGTGGGCTTGCTCGCCTTGCGTTAGGGCAGAAGATCGCGTC
The DNA here is from genome assembly GCA_009908585.1 of Chloroflexota bacterium. Classification (GTDB taxonomy): domain Bacteria; phylum Chloroflexota; class Anaerolineae; order B4-G1; family SLSP01; genus JAAAOZ01. The sequence continues at coordinate 5,656 of JAAAOZ010000432.1, read as the reverse complement.
GGAGACGGAGGAAGCTAGCGCCGGCATCCAAGCGCAGAAGGATGGAAATGGAGACGGATATGGATGAACAAATCGATAAAAGATCAGAGACCGAGGAGTTAGCAGACCTGACGGCCGCGGATCATTTTCAGAGGGTCACTCTTGCCAGAATTTGGCGCTCGTTGGTGTCCGTGGAGGTTTATGAGGATGAGGAGACTGCGCGGGTTGCCCGACTATTTAATAACTTGATGGTCGTAGGTTTTTTCCTTTCGTGTTTCATCACCGGCGTTTTTGCTGTCGCGCTGGCTCGAGGTATGTTTCAAACGCTTGCTGAGGGATGGTTTAGCGTGGGGTTTACAGCGTTGTTAATTCTGGTGCCGATCTTTGCTATATGGCAGGTGAAGAATGGTCACTTAGAGACGATGATCAAACTCTACATCTGGAGTTCATTTCTTGGTATGTTGCTGGGTACCTTGATCTTTGATGGCCCACGTTCCGTAGCGTGGTTTCTCTTCTTCTGGCCTGTGATGTTAGCAGGTACCTTTATGGAGCCGGATGATGCGCTCCGGATGGCGTTGGGGGTGTTCGTCTGCTACGGATTGGTGTATATTTTGGATGCCTGGGGGTTTTACACGCCTCCTATTTCCTTCACCGATAAGAGCTATCGTTTTATGAGTTTGGCCTTTTCCCTGCTGATGATCGGGGCTACGACCGGTCTGGTTAACTTTATCAATATGCGCAGTCAGCGACGTGCGGTAGCTGGAATGCGAGAGACGGAGCAAGCGTTGCAGGAGACACGGCGTTCGTTGGAGCAGCGGGTCGATGAGCGTACCGCCGCGTTGCAAAAGCAGGCCACACAGCTTGAGACCATCACGCAGTTGAACCGAGTGGTCGCGAACTTGCCCGACTTGCAAAGTGTGCTTGATACCTCGGTACAACTGATCTCTGAGCGGCTGGAGTATTATCATGTGGGTATCTTCCTCTTTGGGCCAGAGCGCAAGTGGGCTGTGCTCCAGGCAGCTTCGTCAGAGGGCGGGCAGCGGATGTTATCGCGAGGGCATCGTCTGCGGGTGGGCGAGGAAGGCGTGGTTGGCTATGTCGCGCACACTGGCCTCCCCCGCATCGCCTTAGACGTTGGTGAGGATTCGATGTGGTTCAATAATCCTGACCTCCCAAACACCCGCTCGGAGATAGCCTTGCCTATGATCGCACGCGGCCAAATCTTGGGCGTGTTGGACATCCAGACAGAGGTGCGTGAGGCTTTCACGGAGAACGATGTAAAAATCCTGCGTGTCTTGGCGCGGGGAACAGCTATTGCTATCGATAATGCCCGGACGTTGGAGGAAATGCGCACGACGTTGGAGCGCTTGGCCCGTTATCAGGAGCGCGATGCGTTACAGGCGTGGCGGCATGCCCTCGCCCGCCGGGATATGCAGGTCGACTTTGCCTATGTTGCCGGCATGACCCGTGAGGCTGTTCCAGAAGAAAGGGCCTCTGTCCAGGACAAGACCATAGAGACCGTGGCGGAGTTGACGACGATGGAGATGGACTCCGGCGTGCATCGACTGCTGGCGCCGATTTACGTGCAAGGGCGCTCTCTGGGCGTATTGACCTTCGATAAATCCGAGCCGTGGCAACCGGATGAGCTGCAATTATCGCGGGCCGTGGTGACGCAATTGGAGTTAGCGTTGGAGAACGCGCGCTTACTGGAGGAGACGCGGCTCCGTGCGGCTCAGGAGCGCGCCCGTAGTGAGATTGTCGCCAAGGTCCGCTCAATGGGCTCTGTCGATGCGATTTTGCGCAGCGCTGCTGAGGAGTTAGGGCAGGCGCTCCGTGTTGAGCGCAGTCGGATCCAGTTAGCGCCCCCAGGCGAAGAGACGCGACCATCGCAGGGCAGCGAATCTGCTGAGACGGACGGGGCTCCGGCCGGCAGCCGGATCAACCCTCGAAAACCTGAGTGAGCGGAGACCTGAGGAGTAAGGATGCCGAAACGTCATAGGATACATAAAGCTCTCAAAAACTTCGCCGTCCTCGGCATGACCGTGGTGATCGCATGCCTCATCGTCGCGTGCGATGTGATACCACATTCCCCCACACCGACGCTGCCAGCATCGCCCTTTCGGCAAACAGTGCGTCTCTTCTGGGTCAATAGTTATAACGCCGATGATTTGAGCTTCCAGAAGTTACGGGCAAGCGCTTTGGCAACTTTATCGGAGGCCGGCTACAGTGTGGAAGCTGGTACGCTAGCGATGGATGTCTTCCACATGGACGCGGCGCGCTTCCTCGCTCTCTCTAAGATGGAGCCGATCGCTGATGTCGCTATCGCTCGCATTCAGGCATTCAATCCAGATGTCGTTTTGGTCTCTGGGGATGCAGCGGCCTTAAGCGTGATCCCGCGCTATCCCGATTTAAATAAGCCCTTCGTTTTCTGTGATGTGGTGGGCGATCCAAATGTGCCGGGTTTGCGCCGCCCCGCAGTGACGGGCGTACTGGCGAATCCTCATCCGATGCGCACCATTGCGATGGCGCAGGCCTTTCTCTCAGAAGCATCGGAGGGCGAATCGACGGCCCCTGAAACGACAAATACCCTAGACCGTTTCCTGATCCTCAGTGATTCCTCGATTGCGGGGCAAAGTGTGCTTGCGTCTATCTATGAGATCCTGAGGGAAATCGAAAAGGAGAGTGGGCTGGAGCCTACGGTGCAAATCGTCACCGATTGGACGGAGTGGCAAGCAACGGCCACCAGTGCGGCCGAAACCTACGACTTTATCCTATTGTTGGGCCATAAATCGGTGCGCGATGTTGATGGCGCGCCGGTGCCAACGGAGGCGTTGATGGCCTGGATGGTGGAGAATGTATCCATCCCAATCTTCTCCCTCGTTAACGAGGCCGTCGTCAACGGCGCGGTGGGCGGCCTGGTCACATCTGAGGAGGATCAAGGCGAAGCTGTGGCCCAAATGGTGGTGCGTATTGCGCGGGGAGCGCATCCCTCATCGATTAGTGAGCGCCTATCGTCTAGAAACTTATTGGCGATTAACCTGGCGGCAGCCCGGCGTTGGAGTTTGTCTATTCCCATCGCCTTCCCCCTGGCAGGGCGAGTATATCGAGAGCTACCGTCCGCTGAAACTATCGCGCCGGAGAGCGGTCAAATGCTTGACGGAGACGCATGGTATAATTCTGGTTATAATACAGGTGGAGATCCCGGCATGTTGACGGAGCATAAGAGTTGGATGCTGAGAGGTGGTCCGTAATGTTTAGAAAAGACTTGAGTCTGCGTTGGCGAATAATCTTTATCATCACCAGCATTTCCTTGGTATTGTTGGGGCCGATTTTCCTCTTCGCGCGAGGGCAATATCTGAATGCCTATCGTGAGGCTTATTTGGGGAAAGGGGATTTGATCACCCTCCAATTGAAGCAGATTATCGAGACGGTGGCGCCGTATGTGGTCACCTTGGACGATGCCCCTGGCCTGAGTCGACTCTTGCAGGATACCGCCTCGGAGGTCGAGGAGTTCGAGTTTGTCGCCCTGGTTGAGGAGAGTGGCAGAGTCATCGAGCACTCCAGCCCGGAGATGAAAGGGGAATTCGTGCCGGAGTTAAGTGACCTTGGGGCGGGGGGCGTGGTGAGAAGGACGCTGCCGGAGGGCGAATTATATCTCACCTCCCGCGCGATGCCTTTGCCGGGATACGAGGACCGCACCTTGTACATCGTTGTTGGGGAGGACGCTAGACAAGTTTCGCCGCTGTGGCTGCGCATTGCACCTTTATTATTGATCCCGTTATTCATCATCATCTTAGTTGTATCGTTGCACACCTCCATCGAACGCTTGATACTGCGTCCGCTGCGCCAGGTGGCTGAAAATGCAGCCGCCATCGGCGCGGGGGATCTTGCCCGCACCATTGAGTTGGATCGTGAGGACGAATTGGGCATCGTCGCCAATGCCTTCAACGAAATGACCCAGCGTCTTAAAGATCTGGTGCGCGATCTTGAGATGCGGATCGCGGAGCGGACTGCCGCTCTGGAACAGCGGACCGTGCAATTGGAAACGGTGGGCTTGGTCAGCAAAGAGGCCGCGCAGGTTCGTGATGTGATGCTGCTGCTCGAAACCGCCGCCGATGCGATTTCAGAGAAATTTGGCTTCTATCATACCGGTATCTTTGTGTTGGATGATGTGAAAGAGTGGGCGATCTTACGCGCCGCTTCCTCGGAGGGCGGTCAGCGGATGTTGGCGCGCGGGCATCGCCTCCGCGTGGGAGAGGTAGGCATCGTGGGCTTCGTCGCCGATACGGGACAACCGCGCATCGCCTTCGATGTGGGAGAGGATGTGCAATGGTTTAACAATCCCGATCTGCCGATGACGCGCTCGGAAATGGCCCTGCCCTTGGTGATGGAGGAAGAGGTCATCGGCGTATTGGATGTACAGAGTGAAGAGGGGCATGCATTCACCGAGGAGGACATCAACATCTTGCAGCTTTTGGCGGATCAGATTGCCATTGCATTGAACAATGCCCGTTTGATGCAGGGCATGGAGGGCGCCCTGGAGGAGTTGCAGGAGGTCCAAGCTGATTACAGTCGCCAAGGGTGGGCGCGCGTGGCTGCTCGCCTACGCCCGTTGGCCTATGAGTACGACCGCGTGGATGTAAGTCCTGTCCCGCCGTTCCCGGTGCCCTCAGAGTTGCGTGAAGGTCAATCGTCCAACGTCATGGTGAAGGATGGCGGCACGCCCGTGATGATGGAGGAAATGCGCTTGGGGCAGCGGGTGTTAGGCTACGTGGGCCTGGCGGATTCTCAGCGTATGTGGACGGAGGAAGAGAAGGCGTTGGTGGCCTCGGTCAGTGAGCAGGTCGCCTCTGCTCTGGAGACGGCGCGCCTCTTTGAGGAGTCCCAACGTACGGCTGATCAACAGCTCTTGATCAGCCGAGTGTTGCAGGTGGCAGCGGCCCCCGATATTCCCTCCGATCAAGTACTATTGCAAATTGAGCGGGTGTTGGCCCAGGGTTTAGATTTGGCCGTTGTCGTCTTCACCTACCCCTATCCCGATTTGCCGTTTGTTCACCCTTACGCCGTCTTGGATCCGGCGGGCCAGGAGTTAGACTTGTTCCGGGAGGAGTTCGCTCTTTCTGAGGAGCATTACATCTTCTTCCGGGGTTTGACGCATGCGGAGTTGGGGCCGATGGCGCCGCTGTTGGACGGTATTTCCTCCGTATCGATGGATGATAAGACGCGCCGCTTCTTGACGAATTATAATTTTGATCGAGTGCTCTATGTCCCGCTGCGTAGCGCCGGTGTGCAGAGTGGTTTTATCGCCATGATCCAGCGATTGGGCGATTCCCCCTTAGATCCCGACATCCGGGAGTTGGCGCAAAACTTGGCGAGCCAGATTGCCGTCGTTATCGAGAACTTGGGTCTCACGGCGGCTACGAGGCGCCGCGTCGATGCGCTGGGGCAACTCTATAACGCCGGCGTCGAACTGATTACCGTCTCGGAGGTCGAGGAGCTGCTGATGCGGGCGGCGCGGGTCGCGCGTAATGTCTTCGATGCTGGCCGGGCTGTTATCTTCTTTAAAGACCCTGACGCGGAGGGATACTTGATCGGACATAGCGTCGTTTCGCCAGACGTGATGGAGCGCTTTCCCGTGCGGCCACCGAGAGAGGGTGGCTTGACAGAAGAGATCCTC
>JAAAOZ010000122.1 GCA_009908585.1 Chloroflexota bacterium | reverse complement strand
GACGGCTGAGACGGGTATCTTGATCGGCTGGACGCTAGTGCCGGGGGTGTTGCTCCTGCTCTGCTTCATCGCGCTGCAATGGTATCCGCTGGCCGGCCCCGAATGGGAGAAAATCAAGGCCAAGCTGGCCAACATCCACGCGGAAAAGGAGCGCGCTTACCTGGAGGAATTGGGCTACCAGTACACGGAGTAAGATCAAGATTGGACTGGAGATTAAATCCAAAGCCCTGACAAATTGCAACCTTGTCAGGGCTTTTTAATTTCCAACATCACAATGTGATCATCCGCCGCCGGGTTGCTGCCCCGCAAAGTGATCCAATTGCGCGCGCGTGATGAGATGGTCGCTCGTGGCCTTGAGCGTGCAGGTGTAGCGCGCGGCGATCTGGCCGCGCCGCACGGCCTCGCGCAGCGGATAGCCCTCCAGCACGTAGCTGGTGAGGAACCCCACGGCCAACGCGTCCCCGGCGCCATTCGTGTCGCGCACCGGGGCATCCATCTCCACCGGCGGGAAGTACGTCACCCCTTCGGCGGTGCCCAGCGCGCATCCCGACGCGCCCATCCCGGCGATCACCACGCGGTCGGGCGGGGCGTCGGCCAAGAAGGCGCGCATCAACGGCGCGGGATCGGCGTGATTAACCGCCGAGAAGAAGAGGATGTCCGCGTGCTCGATGAAATCCCGTCGGTAGGGATCATCCGCCGTCACCACATCTTGGAGGTCGCAGGCGATGGTCACGCTGTGCGCTTTGGCCATCGGCAACAGTTCGCGCGCCCAATTCGCCAGGTTGACGTGCGCCAGCTTGGCATACCCCAACATCGCATCGCAGATCTCCTGGGCTTCACCCTCGATGTGTAGCTGCATGTGCCCCTTGCCATCGTAGAAATTCTTCCGCCGCCCATCAGGAAAGACGAAGTTGATGCTCCGCGCCGTCCCCGCCGGATCGACGAAAAGCGCGTCGGTCGCGATACCGTCGCGCGTGAAGGTCTCGCGAATCCAACGCCCCAGCGGGTCCGCGCCCACATGCCCGATGAAGGCGGTCCTTTTCCCCAACTGCGTGTAGGCGCGGATGGCGATCCCGCCGGCGTGCGCTATATAATCTGCCGTTTCCACAAAGTTCGCCTCCACGCTGAAATCGATCTCATCGGTGTGAAGATAGGCGTTGGTATCCACGCCGACGTTGCCCACAACCACCACCTCTGGTGTTGTTGTCATAAAACTTTTCTCCTTGGGTTACTCTTTGGTAAAATGATGTGCAAATCCTCCGTAGCGGGATAGCTAAAATATGGGAGCAGTCATAAAGTCGTCACGCAATAGTAGCAATCCCGTTACAGCAAACGTGGTACAATTTTGATACAACCTGCGGTTACACCGCCGCGCATTATAGCATTGGATAACGCAAGCATCAATAGCATCCCTATCATCCATAGGGATCACCAAGGAGTGAGTTAAGCATTATGCCACAAGACGAGGAATAGCTAACGTCAGAAGAGATCGAGGGGCTAAAATTAGAGGCTGAGGCGCAAAATATCCCGTTGGATTTAGACAGAGTTCGACGTCACTTATTGTTCAGCGAGGATGTCACCACGCTCAAGGATCTGGCGGAGAATCTTTTGGAGGAGGTCGCTCGGTTACGGGGCGCGATGACGGTCACCGAGTGGCGCTACTACGTGTGCCGCAATCGGGAACGCCCGGATGAGGCAGAATGGGGCGTCTGCTACAATTTTATGGGCGAACGGACACTCTACGCATCGACGCCGCATCAGGATCACGCTAAGAAACTGGCGATGTTGTTGAATTTGGAGGCTGCCGGCAAAATCGGCATCAATCGCGATACGGGGCGCTTGCTGGCGGATTGGATTGAGCATGGCCCTCCGGGGCTGGCAACGCAAGTCGCGACGGCGACGACCTTCACGTTGTAGTACGGCAACGTCGATCTCGAATTCAACTTCAAAATATTCCCAAATCCGAAACCCCCATCCTGATTAGAAAATAAGTGACAGCTTAGGCCGTTCCAAAAAAATAAGTCTCCCAAAAACAAGGGGGTTCCGAGGGAAAAGCATCAGGCTTGGGAGGTTTTAATTTCTGGAACTACCTTAGCCTTATGGGTCTTTTGGATTTTGCCGGGCAACCCCCTCTGTATCCCTAAAAGTAGCCAAGAATTGCGTGTTTGTGGGGATTACAGACCTTTTTCGCGTCGTTACTGGGTTGTGGGTGGGGATAACACAATTGCATCCGGCGAATTCCTGAAGAGCCAGCCTTATGAGCAACACTCCAAGCCCCCGTTCCCGAGGGAGTCTGAGCAGATCGAAGGTGCTTTGTAAACCTCCCCAGAGACGGGGACTGAGAGCTTTTTTGAAGTTCTGGTAACTTCCACTCACGAAGCTAAACAGATACACCATGAACAACCCCAAACCTCCGCGCATCACCATTGAGCAGGGAGGGCATCATGCAGAAATCTAAGAAACAGAAGCTCCCCCACCCATTCGACACGCCACATCCCGCAATCCCCACCACGCCGCCAAATGCCTCCATCAATCGGGTGCAGATCGTCGATCTGCCGGGGCTACCGATGGACGATGACGTGCGCGGAGAGCAAGCCTATCACCTGCTCTCCGCGCCGACGGTGGTGCGCTACGCCCAGGCCCACGCGGCGGCGATAGATCTGCCGCCCGCCTACCGCGCCGTCGATCCCGACGCGCCCGACATCCGCCGGGGGGCGCCGCCCTACGTGGACGCCGCGCTCAGCAGCCCTGATCCCGATGTGCGCGCCGCCGCCGAGCACATCGCACGCCGGTTGGGGCGCAACCTGGGGTACATCCTGCTCACGCTCCATCGCGGCGACGCGGTCAATCGCGCCACGCGCGCGGAGTGGGGCGAGGTCGAATGGGCGCGGTGGGGCGATGTGCAGCGCGTGTGGGTCGGCGGCGGGCTGATGCAAAGCGACTTGGGCGCGCGGATCATCAAACACGCGCGCGAGTTGTTGGCGGAGACGGGGTACAGCGAGGCCATCGGCCTGGCTCGGACCTCACAGCCCCAACCGATGGCGTTAATCGGCGCGGCGCGCTATCTACCGCTGGCGGAGGGCATCGCCCTCTGTTGCGACTTCGGCCAAACCGGGGCCAAGCGCGCGCTCATCGAGGTGCACGCGGGCGCGATCACGCGCATCCATCACCTGGCCACGCACCCCGTCGAATGGCCGTGGCGCAACGATCCCCAGGCCGCCCAGCAGATCGACGCGGCGGAGGTGCGGGACTTCGTGGCGACGGCCATCGCGCAGACGCTGGCCGAGCACCGCGCGCGCGATCTCGCGCCGGAGGTGATGTGCAGTGTGGCGGCCTACGTCCGCGGCGGGACGCTGCTGGGGAACGGCATCTACGCCACGATGATGCGCCTCACAGGGCGCGACGACGCGCGTCCGTTATTGGAAGCGGCGGTGCGCGCGCGCGGAGAGACGGCGCGCGTGCATCTCATCCACGATGGAACAGCGGCAGCCGCGCTCCACGCGGGCACGCCCCACGCCGCCATCCTCGTGATCGGCACCGCGATTGGCGTGGGCTTTCCTCCGCCCACGACCGAGGGGCTGCTGGATTTGAGGTTGTAAAGAAACCTTGGGGAAATTAAGGTGCAACGCACTTAAACCGAAGGGAAAGTAATTCCTCATGCAGTATTTACTTGGTGACAGGCCTAAAAGTGCGTTGCACCTCACAAGAACAAACGGATACCTATGCCTCAAACAGATCGGTGCTGAGGTAGCGCTCGCCCGTATCGGGCAGGAGGGCGACGACGTGCCGGCCCGCGCCCAATGTCTGGGCCACGGAGAGCGCGGCCACCACGGCGGCGCCGGAGGAGATGCCGACCAAGAGACCCTCGCGGCGAGCTAATTGGCGCGCCATCGCCTTGGCGGCCTCGCTGGCGACGGTGATGACACCATCTAAGACATCGCGCCCCAGCACGGGCGGGATGAAGCCCGCACCGATCCCCTGGATGCTATGCTCGCCCGGCTCGCCGCCGGAGATGACGCGCGAACCCTCCGGCTCGACCGCGTAGACCTTGACCGAGGGCTTCTCCGCCTTGAGGCCGCGGCCGGCGCCGGTGACCGTCCCACCCGTGCCCACGCCCGCCACGAACGCATCGATCTCCGGCACCTGGGCCAGGATCTCGCGCGCGGTCGTCGTGCGATGAGCCTCCGGGTTGGCCGGATTCTCGAACTGATTCGGCATCATCGCGCCGGGCGTCTCGCGCACGATCTGCTCCGCCTTATCGATGGCGCCGCGAATGCCAACACTGCCCGGCGTGAGCACCAGCTCGGCGCCGTAGGCGCGGAAGAGCTGCCGGCGCTCCATGCTGAGCGAATCGGGCATCACTAAGATGACGCGATAGCCCTTGAACGCGCCGACCAGCGCCAGGCCAATGCCCGTGTTGCCACTCGTCGGCTCCACGATGACGCTCTCCGGCCCCAGGATGCCGTCGCGCTCGGCCGCCTCGATCATCGAGAGGCCAATCCGCTCCTTGACGCAGCCGCCGGGATTCTGGCGCTCCAATTTGGCCCAAACGGTCGCCATCCCCGGCGCCACGACGCGCTGAAGTTTCACAACCGGCGTCTTTCCAATCAACTCTAACACGCTGTCTGCGACGAGGCCGGGAAATGGTTCTGGTTGCTGAGACATGTTACCCCCTTCTAAGAATTAAGGATTGAGGATTAAGGATTTTTTACCGCTGTGCTTTCCGCCTCCGACTGCTCCTGGATCTGCGCCTCCAGCGCCGCGATGCGCTGCGTCAGGTCGGTGAGCGTCTCCGTCACGGCGTCCGGCAGGCGCTCGTGGTGCAGATCCGGCTGCCTGCGACACTCCATATCGCCAATTTTGACGACGCGCCCCGGCACGCCCACCACCGTCGCGTTCGCCGGCGTCGGCTTGACAACCACCGATCCCGACCCGATTTTTGCATCGTGCGCCACGGTGATCGGCCCCAGGACGATGGCGTTGCTGCCGATAATCACGCCGTCGCCCACGGTGGGATGGCGCTTGCCCTTCTCCAGCGACACGCCGCCCAGCACGACGCCCATGTACATCAGCACGTCGTCGCCCACCTCGGCGGTCTCGCCGATCACCACACCCATCCCGTGATCGATGAAGACCCGCCGACCCAACACCGCGCCGGGATGGATCTCGATGCCGGTGAGCCACCGGCTGAGGTGCGAGACCAAGCGCGCCAGCAGACGCAGCTTCCAACCCCAGAAGGCATGCGCCAGGCGATGAAGCCAGATCGCGTGCAGGCCCGGATAGCAGGTCAGCACCTCCAAGGTGCTGCGCGCCGCCGGATCCTTGGCGAAGATCGTGTCGATATCCTCCTGAAGCAACTGAAACCAGGTGGGGTTCGGAATGGGACGATCTTCGGGGGACAGGCAAGTACATTCTCCGCAGCATTTTCCGCACATCGGGCACTCTTGGCTCGCTGCCGGTTGTGAGGTCGCTGTTGTCGTCATACAATCCTCCTCGCTCATTTGATCTTGCAAAGACTGGGCAAGAGACTCTATCTTGAAATCTTACCAGGAACCTTCGCAAGGACTCTTTCTCAATGTAAAGCTTATGCTACTTTAAGCGAGGGCTTTGTCAAAGTCGGGGGGAACCTGGGAGGAAAGACAACTTCAGAGAGCTACCTAACTGGAGATTACAGCTCAGCCCGCCGGGCAGTGAACTACCCGTCTGAAAACTGAAGTCAGCTAAGGTAGTTCCAGGATTTAAAACCTCCCAAACCTGATGCTTTTCCCTCGGAAAATCACTTGTTGTTGGGAGATTTATTTTCTTGGAACGGCCTAAAAGCCGACTCACCGCCGGGAATCATCTTTCATTTCAGTCGGCTTTCATAGGCCAACAGGTCTACCGACCTGTGGCGAGCCGACTTGAGCTTGTAGCCCGCGATTTATCTGCGGGCGCAGGGCGATGCGGCAGTCCTCCTAACTACCAGATTGTTTTTTAATCTTCATAAACGCACTGGGGGTGCTTTTTTGAGCGGTGTTTCAACCCGTTTTTAACGGGTTTTGTGTATCAGCCTCGAATTCATTCGTAGGCGGACTTTAAGACACTATCAGATCACAGGTAAGGTGAATGTCCTCGGGTTCCAGTTCGAACAGCTCTGGATCGGCTTCCTCAGCGACGACGCAGCCGCGATTAAGATAGAAGTTGATCGTGTTCTCCGAGGGCGTCGCGGAGATGTAGAGTTGCTTGGCGCCCAACTCACGCGCTTTGACGGCCGCTTTCGCAAAGAGCGCGACGCCCACGCCGCGCCCGCGATGCTTCTTACTGACGTGCAGGAACTTCAATTGAAGCTGAGGAAGCTGATCTCGCTCGCTGCCGATGAATTTGCTCTCCAGAACCGCCACACCGATCAGTTCCCCCGCCTCAAACGCGCCGTAGAAGGTCCCGCCGCGAGTAAAGCACTCCTCAAAATGGGTCATATACAGCTCTGTCTCACCAGGGGGCCAGCCCTTCACATCGTAAAATTCCGGCTTCAACACTAGCTCGCCGTCCTCCAGGTAGTAAATGTTCTCGATCACCTCGCTGCGGTCGATCTCCCACATCAGAGGCAATTCATCATGCGTCATCTCACGGATGTTCATCGCTGTCACCTCTCGGACGATCAGAGCTGCTTGAAGAGTGCCGCGCGATTCTTGCGAGTCACCGTCACCGGGAAATCATCAGGGCGACGCACGGGCGCTTGCGTGCGCGCCATCGCTTCGATCAAGCGCGAGGCCGTCGTCGGCCCATCCGTCTCGGCAATCGCCTGCTGTAACGCCTTAGCCCGCGCATCGAAGTAATCCGACGTTTGAATTACGCGCACCTTAGCAGCGATTTCCGGCTCCGAAAACTGTGCGATGTCCAAGCGCAGGCCCGCGCCAAGATATTCGACACGGCTGGCATTATCGCGCTGCTCGCCCCCAATCGGCATCACAATCAAGGGTTTGCCGGCCGCCAAGGTCTCGTTGGTGCTATTGTTACCCCCGTGGCCAATCACTAAATCCACATGGGGCAGCAGCTCAAGCTGCGGCACGCGCCGGAAGAGCATCACGTTCTCCGGCACGCCCTTCGAAGCGAGCTTGTCGTAGGTACCGCCCGCACTTACGATCACCTGATAGGCGGGATCATCCAACGCGGCCATGATCTTGCGGAAGACCTGAGGCTTGTTATTGAAGACCGTACCCAACGAGACGTACACCTTATAGGCGTCGTCGCGCAGGACATCGAAAGGAAAGTCGGGGGTATGTCCATTCGCCTCGCGATGAGCAAAGCAGGGGCCAATGAAGAAGGTGTTGGACGTCAGATTGTCGCGCGGCGCTTCGATGGCCTCGGTGGTGGTCACCAGATTTAGCCACTTGGCATAAGGATACCGCAACACGTCCGGCGCATACGGAGGCAATCCAAAGTGCAGGCGCGCCCGGTTGATCCGCCGATCCAAACGGCGCAGGATGGCGCTTTCGCGGCGTGCATACCGGCCCTCGACGTCGAGCGCATCCCTCGCGATGGGCAAGCCGCTCCCAAAGGGCGGGATTTCCTCGCCTTTGAAGGGCAAGCCGGTATGATAGACGGCGGCGCAAGGCGTCTCCGTCAGTTCCGCCGCAAGATGCGCTGCAAAGAAGGTATAATCCGCCACCAGCGCGTCCGGCTCCGTCCGCTCGATGTGATTGACTAGGTGGCGCGAGTAGGACGCTATCCCCGTCGAGAAGAAGCGCAGCGCCCAAGCAAGCTCATTGTAGCCGGATAACATCGGCAATGGCAGCACGGTCAGCAACGCGGACAACGGCAGAGGGATGATGTCCGCCGGCACGCCGGCCTCCTCGGCGCGGCGCGGAACGGACGTGATCATATCCAAGATCGCGATGTTGGCTACTGCGCCCTCCAAGCTGGGTACCAAAAACCGCACATCGTGACCGTCCGCCTTCATCTGCAACGCAATCGAAAGCAGAACATTCAGGTGTCCAATCGAGGGCTGATTGATAAAAAGCACGTTACTCATACAAGGCTTCCTATGCAAGCCATAAAAATTACAATTACAGCGCTCAAACGGCAATAAATTATGGGTCTTTTGGATTTTGCCGGACAATCCCCTAAGCAGCCCTAAAATCGGCGAAGATTTGTGTGTTTGTGGGGATCACAGACCTTTTTCGCGTCGTTACTGGGTTGTGAGTGGGGATAGCATGATTGCACCCGGCAAATTCCTGAAGAACCTAAATTATATCACAGATAAGCGCGCATAGGAAGCCCCCGCTTGTGGGGAGGCTGGGGGGGCAAATGATGGGAATCCGAGGTAGCTCGACCGGGGAAATTGCTCTCGATTCTTCGGAGTGGGCTTAGGCCGTTCCAAAAAAATAAGTCTCCCAAAAACGGTCAGTTTTCTGAGGAGAAAGCATCAGGTTGGGGAGGTTTTAATTTCTGGAACTACCTTAGGCCGTTCCAAAAAAATAAGTCTCCCAAAAACGGTCAGTTTTCTGAGGAGAAAGCATCAGGTTGGGGAGGTTTTAATTTCTGGAACTACCTTACCCAAG